>JASGDZ010000001.1:0-15170 GCA_047606835.1 Microbacterium sp.
CCTGGCTGCTCGACGTGCTCGGCGTCGCCTAGCCCCGCCGCCGGGTCCCCCACGCCGTGCGACCCGGTTCGCCCCACGCCGTTCGCCCCACGCCGTTCACCGGCGCCCCCTCGTGACGCGCGCCCCCGCGCCGAGTCCATCCCCCGCATGCCGAGTCCATCCTCGAAACGAGCACGGATGCCTGGACTCGACGCGGGATGGATGGATTCGGCGGAAGGTGACGGCCGACGGAAGGTGGCGGCCGGCGGAAGGTGGCGGGCGGCGGGCAGCGGAAGGGTGGCGGCCGGCGGAAGGTGCGGTCGAGCTACATATCAGCCGAAGAGCGCGGCCGCCTCCTCGTAGCGGTACGGCGGAACCGTGTTGAGCTCGCCGAGCGCCTCCGCGAACGGCACGCGCACGATGTCGGTGCCCTTGAGCGCGACCATGCGACCCCACGACCCCTCTACCACCGCGTCGGCGGCGTGCAGCCCGAGGCGCGTCGCGAGCACGCGGTCGAACGCCGAGGGCGACCCGCCGCGCTGGATGTGACCGAGCACCGTGGCACGCGTCTCGATGCCGGTCCTCGCCTCGATCTGCGGCGCCAGGACCTCGCCGATGCCGCCCAGCCGCGGGCGGTTGAAGGCATCCAGTCCCTTGTCGCTGTATGCCTCGTCCATGCCCGTCAGCGTGAAGCCCTCGGAGACCACGACCAGCGGCGCCCGTCCCCGGTCGTGCGCGCGCGTCACCTTCTCCACGATGTCGTCGAGAGAGATCGGCACCTCCGGGATGCAGATCGCGTGGGCGCCCGCGGCGATGCCGGAGTGCAGGGCGATCCAGCCCACGTGGCGGCCCATGACCTCGGCGACCATGCAGCGCTGGTGCGAGTCGCCGGTCGTGCGGAGGCGGTCCATCGCGTCGGTGGCGATGTTGACGGCCGTGTCGAACCCGAACGAGTAGTCGGTCGCGCGCAGGTCGTTGTCGATCGTCTTCGGCACGCCGATGACGTTGACGCCGTCCTCCTGCAGGCGGTTCCCTGCGGCGAGCGTCCCCTCTCCGCCGATCGCGATGATGCCGTCGATGCGGTGGCCGTACAGCGTCTTCGAGATGTTCTCGGCGCCCCCGCGCGGGCCCTCGTACGGGTTGGTGCGCGACGTGCCCAGGATCGTCCCGCCGACCTTGGACAGCCCCTTCACCTCGTGCCGCGTGAGCGGGAAGAAGTCGGCGTCGACGACGCCGCGCCAGCCGTCGCGGATGCCGACGAACTCGAGGCCGTAGTGCGTGCTGCCTTTGAGTACGACGCCGCGGATGACCGCGTTCAGGCCCGGGCAGTCGCCGCCGCTCGTGAGAATGCCGATCTTCATGGGGGGTTCCTCCTGGTGCGGGGGTGACGGAACTCTCTTCGCTCTCCGACCCTAGCGCCGCGAGCGCGCGAGCCGGCGAGGGGTCCTCACTGCGCGCCGAGCGCGCAGCGCAGCAGGTGCATGAGCGCCGCCAGCTGCACCGAGTCGCTGGACTGCGGGTCTGTGGCCTCGCCGTCCAGCGCCCGCAGGGCGAGCCCTTGCTTGGAGTCGATGAGCTCGGCGATCTTCGTGTCGATCGTGTGCGCCGCGATGATCCGCCACGCGGTGACCGGCTCGTCCTGCCCGATGCGGTGCACGCGGTCGATCGCCTGTGTCTGCTCGGCGGCGGTCCAGCTCAGCTCCGCGAGCACCACGTTCGACGACGCCTGCATGTTCAGCCCCACGCCGGCCGCGGTCAGCGAGCACACCGCGATCCCCACCCCGGGGTCGTTGTCGAAGGCGTCGATCGCCAGCTGGCGCGCCGGGGCGGTCTGGTTGCCGCGGATCGACACCGTGCGAACGCCCGCCGACGCGAAGTGCTCCTCGGCCTGGTCCATGACGTCGATGTGCTTGGCGAAGAAGACCACCTTGCCGACCGAGCGTTGCAGCTGCACGGCGTAGTCGGCCGCGAGGAGGGCCTTGGCCTGGCCGATGCGGCGCACCATGGTGAACACGTTCTCGGCGCCGGCGCCGGCGTTCTTCGACTCCTCGAGCTCGTTCTGTGCGACCAGGCGCACGATGTCGTCGTCGACCTCGCCCGGGGCGAGGGCGCGGCCGCGGGCCTCCACGACGCGACGGTAGCGCGCCGCGAGACGCTCCCCCAGCTCGCGCTCGGCGGCACGGATCGAACGGCCGAACTCGTCGTCGAGCTGCACCGGCAGGTCGGCGATCAGCTTGTCCGGAAGGTCGGCGGCGACATCCTTCTTCTTACGCCGCACGATGCCCATCGAGATGACGGCGTCGCGCGCCTCGGGATAGAACGCCTTGTCCGCCGGGGTGAGACCGGTGGCGTCCAGCTTGTCCATGAGCCGCGGGGCGGGCTTGCCGCCCGTCGTCCAGCCGAGGAACCGCCAGATCGCGTCGAAGTCCTCGACGTCGTTGATGAGCGGCGTGCCGGTGAGGGCCAGCAGCAGCGGATCGCGGACCGTCTCGCGGATGCGCGAGGCCAGGGCGAGCACGTTCTGCGAGCGCTGCGACGTGAGGTTCTTGATGAAGTGCGCCTCGTCGACGACCATGCCCTTCAACCCGATCGATCCGAGCCACGACAGATGCCGGTCGAGGATCTCGTAGTTCACGATGAAGACGTCGGCGAACGCGTCGAGGTCGTCGCCGTCGCCCTGGATGACGGTGGCGCGCCGCTGCGGCGTCCAGCGCTGCACCTCGCGCGCCCAGTTCATCTTCACGACGTTGGGCACGACGGCCAGCAGCGGATACGCGTTCGCGACGGATGCCGCGAGCACCGACTCCGCGGTCTTCCCGAGGCCCGGCTCGTCGGCGAGCAGGAACGTGCGGTGCCCGTCGCGCACCGCCTCGAGGAACCGCGACTGATGGGGCATGATCTCCAGGCCCCTCGGCGAGAGCCGATCGAACTCGGGCACCGCGGGAAGGTCCATCGAGGCGGCCCCGCCGCCGGCGCCGGTCTCGAACGCCTTGTAGAGCGGGCCCATCAGCTCCCAGCCGTCCAGGCGGCGGCGCGGCGCGTCCTTGGGCGCCCGCAGCGCGAGGTCGGGGGCCAGGAACGGGTTCGCCTCGCGGCGGAACTCGATCTGCGGCGGGGTGACCTGACGCTCGGCGAGCGCGGCGGGCACCACGGGGGCGGATGCCACGACGGGCACGTCGGTGATGATCAGCTCGTCGGGCGCGAGCTCGGCGCCCGACTCGAGCAGCCAGTCGCGTCGCATCCGCCGGGCGACCGGCGAGGTGGCCTGGTCGACCTCGAGCAGCTGGATGAGCGAGGTGTCGCGCGCGGCGGTCTTCGCGAGGATCGTCGCGACGCCGTCGAGCCGTTTCAGCAGCTCGACGCGAGCGGCGTCCGCGAGCTGTGTGTCGGCCTTGACGCGAGCGCGCTCCTCGCGCACCAGGAACGCGATCACCTGGAACTTGACGCGGTTGGTCGGGCCGAGCTTGCCGCGCTGGGCCTTCGCCTCCACCTCGCGCACCTTGCGGGCGAGGATCGGGATGATGGGCGCTTCCTCGTCGCGGCGCGACGACGAGCCGCGTCGCTGGCCGGACTTGCGGACGAGGTCGGTCCTTCGGGCAGGTGCCGTGATCGGCATGCTCCTCCTGAGCGTGTGCGTCGGCTGTCGCCGACGGTTCCCGGCCGGGCGCCGGGTCCGGCGCCCCGCGGCAGGGACTCCCCGCGGCGCGCCGCTGTGTGCGGACAGGGAACTCCGCCCCGCGCGAACGCTGGTGTCGCTTCTGCGATTGCGTGCTGCGCGGTTCCGAGCCCCGACCGCCATTGTAGGGCATCGCGGGGCATTCGGCCGGGAACCTCGCGCAAGCCGGTCGCTACCGGCCGCGGATCGCGCGGATCGCGTCCCACAGCGCGTCGGCGACCTCGCGCTTGGAGCCGGCGGGCTCGCCCACGACCGCACCGCGCGCGTCGACGAGCACGAGCGCGTTGTCGTCGCGCTCGAACCCCGTCGACCAGCCCACCTCGTTGACCGCGAGCAGATCGACGCCCTTGCGTGCGGCCTTTCGCCGGCCCCGCTCGAGCAGTTCCGCGCGGTCGGCCGCGGTCTCGGCGGCGAAGCCCACGATCGTCTGCCCGTCGCGGCGGTCGCGCGCGAGCCCCGCCAGGATGTCCGCGGTCTCGACGAGCTCGAGGGTGAGCCCCCGCCCGGATGCGGCGTCCTTGGACAGCTTGCGCTCCGACCTCTCCGCGACGCGGTAGTCGGCGACAGCGGCGGCCATCACGACGACGTCGCCGTGCGCGGCTTCGGCGAAGACCGCGGCGGCGAGCTCCGCCGCGGTTGCCGTGGACACGATCCGGATGTCGGGACGACCCGACGCGTCGGCGAGCACCGCCGAGTCGACGTGGGCGGCGACCAGCACGACCTCGGCACCGCGGTCGGCGGCCGCCAGCGCGACGGCGACGCCCTGCCTGCCGCTGGAGCGGTTGCCGATGAAGCGCACCGGGTCGATCGGCTCGCGCGTGCCGCCGGCACTGACGACGACCCGCAGGCCGGCGAGGTCGCACGCATCCCGCCGCGGCGCTCGCGGCTCCTCGCTCGACGACGAGAGGATCGCGTACGCCGCCGCCAGGATCGCGTCGGGCTCCGACATCCGCCCCGGCCCGCTGTCGCCGCCGGTGAGCGGGCCGTCCTCGGGGCCGACGATGTGCACGCCCCGGGCCCGCAGCGTCTGGACGTTGTGCACCGTGGCGGGGTGCCGCCACATCTCGGTGTGCATCGCGGGGGCCACGACGACGGGTGCCGTGCAGGCCAGTAGGGTGGTGCCCAGCAGATCGTCCGCCAGCCCGGCGGCGAGCTTCGCCAGCGAGTTCGCCGTCGCCGGCGCGACGATGACAAGATCGGCGGCCTGACCGAGGGCGACGTGTCGCACGGTCGGAACGTCCTCGTGCACCGAGGTGGTCACCGGGTTGCGGCTGATCGCCTCCCACGTGGGAATGCCCACGAAGCGCACGGCGTCCTCTGTGGGGACGACGTGCACGTCGTGCCCGCCCTGGACGAGCAGCCGCACGAGCTGCACGGTCTTGTAGGCGGCGATCCCGCCGGTGACACCCACCACGACGAACACCATCCGATCCTTCCACGAGCCGCCCGGAGAGCCCACATGTGCACCGTGATCATCCGCGTCCCGTCCGGTGCCGACGACGCCGTGCGCGTGCTCGCGATCCGCGACGAGGATCCGGCGCGCGCGTGGCTGCCGCTCGGCGAGTCGTGGCCGGACACGCACCCCGGCGTCGTGGGGGTGCGCGACGTGCGGGCGGGCGGCGCGTGGCTGGCCGCCGACCCGGCACGTCGACGCCTGGCGGTGCTGCTGAACCGCGCGGACGCCGCCACGCGACCGGAGTCGGAGCTCGTGTCGCGGGGCGGCATCGTGCTGGACTCGGTGGCCGGGTCGTCGCCGGACGGCGAGCCGCCCACGCACGGGTTCAACCTCGTCGAGGTCGACCGGAGCGCGGCGCGGGTCGTCACGTGGGACGGCGACGCCCTGCGCGAGACGGTGCTGAGCCCCGGCACGCACATGGTCGCGCACGACGACGTCGACGACTCCGGCACCGCGCGCATCGCGCGCTGGCTGGACGAGTTCCGGGATGCCGGGCTGCACGGCGAGCGGTGGTGGACGCCGTGGCTCGACATCCTCTCCCGCTCGGCGCAGCTGCCGCACCCCGACGACCGCGCGATCATCCGCGACAACCGGCCGTTCGGGTACCCGACTCTGTCGCTGCTGCTGTGCGCGGCGACCGTCTCGCCCCGCGGCGTCGACCTGCACTACGCGGAGCTCGACGAGCCCGGCCGGTGGAACGCGGTGCGGCTCTGAGCGCTCGCGGGCACGCGACATCTCGCGCTCCGCTCTCCTGCGCGGCCCGCGCGCGCCGCGCAGTGCGCGCACCGGTGCTGCTACAGAAGGCTCTTCGGGTGCCACACCGTCTTCGTCTCGGTGAAGAAGCGGATGCGCTCCAGACTCGGTGCCGCGGCCTGCGCGCCGTGCTCGGGGGGCGACACGCGCATGAGCGTCTCCGCGGCGGCGACCTGGAGCGCGACCCAGTCGATCTCGCCGGCGCCGACGAGGTCGAGCGCGCGCACGTCGGGGTGCGACGCGAGCCACGGAGCGATCTCGGCGGGCGATCCGGTGAGCACGTTCACCACGCCCCCCGGCACATCGGAGGTCGCCAGCACCTCGCCGAGGCTGATCGCCGAGAGCGGATGGCGCTGCGACGCCACCACGACGACGGTGTTGCCGGTGACGAGGGCCGGCGCGATGGCCGACACGAGTCCGAGCAGCGCCGTGTCCTGCGGCGCGACGACGCCGACCACCCCCGTCGGCTCGGGCACGGAGATGTCGAAGTACGGGCCCGCGACCGGGTTCGCGTTGCCGACGACCTGGGCGAACTTGTCGCACCAGCCCGCGTACCAGACCCAGCGGTCGATCGCCTCGTCGACCTCCGCACCGGCGGTCGACGCGGACACGCCCGTCTGCCGCACGATCTCGTCGACGAACTGCGCGCGGCGGCCCTCGAGGATCTCGGCGACGCGGTAGAGCACCTGGCCGCGGTTGTAGGCGGTGGCGCCCGACCACGGCTTCACGGCCGAGACCGCGGCGGACACGGCATCCCGCGCGTCCTTGCGCGACGCGAGCGCCGCGTTCGCGAGGAAGCCGCCGTCCGCCGAGACGACCTCATAGGTGCGGCCGGACTCGCTGCGCGGGAACTTCCCCGCGACGTAGAGCTTGTAGGTCTTGGGCACGGCCAGGCGGTCGCTCATGCTCGGCCCCCGTCCTTCGCGCGGGGCGTCTCGTCTCGCGTGGCCCGCTCGACGACCGGCGACCCCGCCGCCCGCAGGTACGCGAGGAGCCCGTGCTTGCCGCCCTCACGGCCGTAGCCCGACTCCTTGTAGCCGCCGAACGGCGAGGAGGGGTCGAACCGGTTGAACGTGTTGGCCCACACGACGCCGGCACGCACGCGGTCGGCGACGGCGAGGATGCGGGAGCCCTTCTCCGTCCACACGCCCGCCGACAGCCCGTAGGGCGTGTTGTTGGCCTTCGCGATGGCCTCGTCGGGCGTGCGGAAGGTGAGCACCGACAGCACCGGGCCGAAGATCTCGTCGCGCGCGATGCGGTGGCTGGTCTGCACGTCGGTGAAGATCGTCGGGGCGAACCAGAATCCCCTGTCGGGGATCGCGCACTCGGCGCTCCAGCGCTGTGCGCCCTCCTCTTCGCCGATGCGCGACAGCTCGCGCACCCGGGCGAGCTGCGCGGCCGAGTTGATGGCGCCGATGTCGGTGTTCTTGTCGAGCGGGTCGCCCAGCCGCAGTGTCGACAGCCGCGCCTTCAGCCGCTCCACGACCTCGTCGTGGATCGACTCCTGCACGACGAGACGGCTGCCCGCGCAGCACACCTGACCCTGGTTGAAGAAGATGCCCGTGACGATGCCGTCGACGGCCTGGTCGATGGGCGCGTCGTCGAAGACGATGTTGGCGGCCTTGCCGCCGAGCTCGAGGGTGACCTTCTTGTCGGTGCCGGCGACCGCCTTCGCGATCTCGCGCCCGACGGCGGTCGATCCGGTGAACGCCACCTTGTCGACATCCGGATGCCGCACCACCGCCGCGCCCGTCGCGCCCGCGCCGGTGACGATGTTCACGACCCCGGGAGGCAGGTCGGCCTGCTGCAGGAGCTCGGCGAACAGCAGTGCCGTGAGCGGGGTCGTCT
Organism: Microbacterium sp.; assembly: GCA_047606835.1. GTDB lineage: Bacteria > Actinomycetota > Actinomycetes > Actinomycetales > Microbacteriaceae > Microbacterium. Next base: position 7,713 of record JASGDZ010000001.1, read on the forward strand.
CGGCGGGCTTGAGCACCACGGTGTTGCCGGCCGCGAGCGCCGGCGCCACCTTCCACGCCAGCATGAGCAGCGGGAAGTTCCACGGGATGACCTGGCCCGCGACCCCGAGCGCACGCGGATCCGGACCGAGACCCGCGTGATCGAGCTTGTCGGCCCACCCTGCGTAGTAGAAGAACCAGGCGGCCACGAGCGGGAGGTCGACATCCCTGCTCTCCTTGATGGGCTTGCCGTTGTCCAGGCTCTCCGCGACGGCCAGCTCGCGCGAGCGCTCCTGCACGAGCCGGGCGATGCGGAAGAGGTACTTGCCCCGGTCACGGCCGCTCAGGCGCGACCACACCCGTTCGTATGCGCGGCGGGCGGCTGCCACGGCGACGTCGACGTCGGCATCGCTCGCGGTGGCGACGGTCGCGAGGTGCGACTCGTCGGACGGCGAGATGGTGGAGAACGGCTCGCCCGTCCCTGGACGGAACTCGCCGTCGACGAACAGCCCGTATTCGTCGCGCAGCGACAGGATCGAGCGGGACTCGGGGGCCGGTGCGTATTCCAGGAAGCTCATGCGTGTCTCGCTAGTCGATCGTGATGTGGTCGGCGCCGGTGTAGTGACCCGTCCGCAGCCTCTGCCGCTGACGCAGCACGTCGTTCAGCAGGCTCGACGCGCCGAAGCGGAACAGGTGCGGCGCCAGCCACTCCTCGCCCGCGATCTCGGCGACCGCGACGAGGTACTTGACGGCGTCCTTCGCGGTGCGGATGCCGCCCGCCGGCTTGACGCCGATGCGCTCGCCGGTCGCGAGGTGCCAGTCGCGGACGACCTCGAGCATGAGCAGGGTCACCGGCAGTGTGGCGGCCGGCTGCACCTTGCCGGTCGAGGTCTTGATGAAGTCGCCGCCGGCGAGGATCGCGAGCCACGACGCCCGCTTGACGTTGTCGTACGTCGCCAGCTCGCCGGTCTCCAGGATCACCTTCAGCGACGCGTAGCTGCCGTCGTCGCGGCGGCACGCCTGCTTGACGCGGGCGATCTGGTCGAACACGAGGCCGTACCGCCCCGCGAGGAAGGCCCCCCGATCGATCACCATGTCGATCTCGTCGGCGCCGGCCGCCACGGCGTCGGCCGTGTCGGCGAGCTTGACCGCCAGCGAGGCGCGCCCGCTCGGGAAGGCCGTGGCGACGGCGGCCACGCTCACCCCGCCGATGTCGGGGTCGCCGTGTGCGGCGCCGAGCGCGTCGACCGCACACGGCACCATGTCGCCGTACACGCACACCGCGGCCACGCGCGGGCACGTCGGGTCGGAGGCGTCCGGGTGCAGCGCCTTGGCCACGAGCGAGCGCACCTTGCCCGGCGTGTCGGCGCCCTCCAGCGTCGTCAGGTCGACGAGCTCGACGATGCGATCGAGCGCCCATGCCTTCGACGCGGTCTTGATCGAGCGGGTGCCGAGATCCGCCGCGCGCTGCTCCAGGCCCACCGCGTCGACTCCGGCCAGGCCGTGCAGGTGGCGGCGCAGCGTGAGGTCGTCCGGCTCGCCGCCGAGCAGCGCGACCGCTCTGCCGTGCAGGCTCGACGACTCGATGAAGGTCATCAGTCGATCGTATTGCGCACGAGAGCGGCCGGTCTACGCGACGGCTCAGCTCAGCGCCGCGCGCACGCGCGCGACGTCGTCGGCCATCTGCGCGGTGAGCGCCTCGATCCCCTCGAACGCCGCCATGCCGCGGATGCGCGCGACGAACTGCACCTCCACCCGGTGCCCGTACAGGTCGAGGTCGGCCTCGTCGAGCACGTGGGCCTCGACCTGCCGGTGCGGCACGTCGTCGAAGGTCGGGTTCGTGCCGACGCTGATCGCGGCGGGATAGCGGATGCCGGAGCGCAGCCCGTCCGCCGACCCCTCGTCGACGAGCCACCCCGCGTACACGCCGTCGGCGGGCACGAAGCCCGCAAGCCCGGGGCTCAGGTTCGCGGTCGGGAACCCGAGCTCGCGACCGCGCTTGAGCCCGTGCACGACCTCGCCCCACACCGACGCGGGCCGCCCGAGGAGCTTGCGCGCCCTGGCGACGTCGCCCTCCGCGAGCAGTTCGCGGATCCACGTCGACGACACCCGCCGGTGCGAGTCCAGCGCCCGCACGTCGTCGACCACGTCGACGCGGAAGCCGAGCTCAGCGCCCAGCTCGCGCAGCGTGTCGGGGGTTCCCACGCCGCCCCGGCCGAAGCGGAAGTCGCCTCCCACGAGCACCGTGCGCGCGCCCAGGGCACGCACCAGCACCGATTCCACGAACTCCCGCGGCGAGAGGCCGGCCAGTTGCTCGTCGAAGCGCAGCATGAGGGTCGCGTCGATGCCGGTCTCGGCGAGCAGCTGCAGCTTCTGCGTCGCGCCGGTGAGGCTCTCGGGACACAGGTCGGGTCGCAGCACGGCGAGCGGGTTCCGGTCGAACGTCACGGCGACGACCTTCGCGGTGCCGGCGGCGGCATCCACCCTCGCCCGCTGGATGACCGCGCGATGCCCCGCGTGCACGCCGTCGAACTTTCCGATCGCGACGACGCACGGCCCGAACCCGGGCGGGACCTCCGCCGGGTCGTGGAAGACGATCACGGCGCCACCGGCGCCGCGGCGGCATCCGTCTCCGCCTCGCGCGCAGCGGGCGGGTGCGCGATGAGCCACCACAGGCCGAGGAAGGGCAGCACGAGCGGGATGAACAGATATCCCCCGCCGAAGAACGACCACACCGTCGCCTCAGGGAACAGGTCGGGGCGGACAAGGCTCAGCACGCCGACCGCGAGCACGCCGACGAGCTCGAAGCAGATGGCGACCCACGCGACCCGGTACCACGCCCCGGACGCCGCGAAGACGAGGGCGAGCGTCGCGAGGATGTAGACCGTCGCCGACACGGCGGACAGCGTGAACGCGAGCGGGGCCTGGTCGAACCGCTCGACGATCTGCACGAGCGAGCGGCCGAAGGCGCCGAGCGCCAGGATGCCGTACACGATCACCAGCACGCGACCGATTCCGGAGATGCGGCGAGAGCGAGTGCGCGAAGTCATGACCCGTCAATCCTAGTTCCGCGCCCGGTTGCGGACCCTCGCACCCATCGCGGCACACGAGGCACATACGCCACTTTCGCCTCAAAGGTCGACAGACACACCGATAGCTGACAATATTCACAGATTGGCCCTGAACGCCGTCCGTGACCGCACCGAACAGAAGCTCCCCGCCTATGCGATCGATCCGCGCCCTCCTCGTCATCGTCCCCACCGTCCTCGCCCTCGTGGCGACGGCCACTCCCGCAGCGGCTGCGCCGGCGCCGGTCGCCCTCCACGTGACCACGGCGAAGGCCGTCCCCGCTGCGACCGTGTTCCGCACCCCGCTCAAGGCGTCGTACAGCGTCGTCTCCTTCTACGGTCCGCGCTGCATCCCGCTGCGCGGCGCCTCAACCTGGCACCTCGGCGTCGACCTCGCGGCCAGGTCGGGCGCGGGGATCTACTCGATCGCGGCCGGCGTGGTCACGGCCACCGTCGACGGCTCCTCGTCGCGCGCCGGGTACATCGACGTGCGCCACAGCATCGACGGCGTCGCCTGGTTCTCCCGGTACTACCACATCTGGGACTCCACGACCCGCGTCGAGGTCGGCGACGTCGTCAAGGCGGGGCAGCGCATCAGCGAGGTCGGCTCGAGCGGTGTCTCCGGTGGCCCGCACCTGCACCTGGAGCTGTGGCGGATCGCGAAGGGCGGCAACGTCTCGACCAACCCCGCGACGTTCCTCAAGGCGCGCGGAGTGGCCCTCTACGCCGACGCGACGGCGGTCACCGCGAAGAAGGCGCCCGCGACCTGCACGTACTACACCACCGGGGCCGTCAACTTCCGCACCGGGCCGTCCACGTCGTACTCGATCCTGCGCGTGCTCCCCGCGGGAACGGCGGTCGTGCACGTTCCCGGGAAGATGACGACGGGGTTCCTCCCCGTGAAGGTCGGCAAGAAGTCGGGCTGGGTGTCCTGGCCGCTCGTGACGCCGGTCAAGCCCGCCACGACGACTGCGTCGACGTCGTCGACGACGACGACGTACAAGACAACGGGCTGGCTGAACTTCCGCGCGTCGCCGTCGATGAAGGGGCGCATCATGCTGGTGATCCCGCCGAGCACGAACGTCGGCACCGTGAAGGCCACGAGCGGCGCATGGCGCAAGATCAAGTACCACGGCAAGACCGGCTGGGTGCACTCCTCCTACCTGAAGAAGCGCTGAGGTCGGCGCTCAGGAGATCTGGACGGTCCAGATCATCTGCATCCGCCACGCCATCACCGCGATGGCGAGCGCTGCCACGCCGAGCACGACCGTGCTCCACCGGCTGCGCTCCACGAGCGCCCAGGCGACGCCGGCGACCGGCAGGAGCGCCGCGGACACCAGATAGACCCAGAACTCGAGCACGCTGCCGGTGGGCGGGTTGCCCGCGAACGGAGCCACGATCGCGACGACGACCTGCACCACCAGCAGCAGCTCGACGAGCGCCAGCGCTCCCACCGTGAGGTCGCTCGGCCGGCGCCCGGCGAGCCCCGAGACGATGCAGAGGATGCCGGCCGCCACCGCCACGACGACCTGCACGGCCGTGAACCACAGGATCATCCGCCGGCCTCCGGCACGTTCATGATGCTCTTGAGGTCGCCACCGCGCGCGGCCACGACCCCGACCAGGGCGCCGTCGGGAGCGACGGCGGCCGCGCAGGGCGCCGTCAGTCGCGTCGCCGCGCCGGCGAGCCGCTTCCCGTGGCGGAGGTCCCGCGCCTCATCGGCGGTCACGTCGAGCCGACCCAGCACGGCGGTCGCGACGTCGGCCGGGCTGCGCAGCGGAGCGCCGCCGAGCTCGTCGACGCCCGCGGCATCCGTCACGGAGAACGGCCCGACCCGCGTGCGGCGCAGCGCGGTCAGGTGGCCGCCGACGCCCAGGGCGTCGCCCAGGTCGCGCGCCAGCGCACGGATGTACGTGCCGCTGGAGCAGTCCACAACGACGTCGAGGTCGAGCGCGCCGTCACGGCGGCGGCTGTCGAGCACGTCGAAGCGCGCGACCGTGACATCCCTCGCCTTCAGCTCGACGTCCTCCCCCGCGCGCGCGAGGTCATAGGCGCGGCGGCCGCCGACCTTGATCGCCGAGACGGTGCTCGGCACCTGCGAGATCGGGCCGGTGAGCGCCGCGACGCAGCGGTCGATCCGGTGCCGATCGAGCGCGGCGAGCGCGGCCGCATCCGCCGCCGCGACGATCTGCCCGTCGGCGTCGTCGGTGTCGGTCGCAGAGCCCAGCCGGATCGTCGCCTCATACGTCTTGTCGAGCCCGACGAGGTAGGTGAGCAGGCGCGTGGCCGAGTCCACGCCGAGGACCAGGAGGCCGGTGGCCATCGGGTCGAGGGTTCCGGCGTGGCCGACCCTCCGCGTGCCCAGCGCGCGCCGCGCGCGCGCGACCACGTCGTGGCTCGTGATGCCGGCGGGCTTGTCGACCAGCAGGATGCCGGCCGCCATCAGCAGTAGTCCCGGAAGACGCGACGGGGATGCGCCAGGTCGCTGTTGTCGACGATGGCGCAGGCCCCGGCTGCCGGCCGCGCGTCGCGGAGGTAGCGCTGTTGACCCTCGTAATAGCGCCGGTTCGAGGCGGCGAGGGGGTCGGGGTCGCATCCGTCGCGCAGCGCCATCCGCGCGTAGGCGACGTCGAACGGCACGTCCAGCCACAGCGACCAGTGCCACAGCCCGCACAGCTCGGGCCGGTGGAGGAAGATCCCGTCGACGATCAGCACGGCGTCGCGCGGGCCGGTCACCCACTGCGCCGCCACGGGCGCGTCGCGCGCGAGATCGAACGCGGCGAGCTGGAAGCCGGTGGCGCCGGAGGTGTGCCCGCCCTCGCGGAACGGGTCGACGAGCACGCGCCGGAACGTGGCGTAGTCGTAGGAGTCGCGGTAGAACCCTTCCGGCGACGCGCGCCCGCGCGCATGCCGTTCGGCGCGCGGCCGGTGGAAGTCGTCGATGCCGGCGCGGAACACCGCCGCGCCGTCCTCCGCGAAGGCTTCAGCCAGTCCGTCGGCGAACACCGTCTTGCCGGCCCCGTCGATGCCGTCGACCGCGACGAGCACGCGCCCCGCGCGATAGTGCTGGCGCACCTCGTCGCGCAGCGACCGCCACAGCGTCGTGGCGGGCGTGATCGGCAGGCGCATGCCATCCACCCTATGGCTGCCCCCTCTTTCCCTCCCCTCTCCCCCTCTCCCCGTCGGCAGGATTCGGAGATCCGGCGAGATTAGGATGGCTCCGAGGCATCCGTCCGATTCCCGGCAGATCTCCGAATCTCGGCGGCGCCTTCGGCGCGCGGGTGCGGCGCAGGGGGTTTCGGCGCGCGGGGGGCTTCAGCGGTCGAGGTGCAATCCCTGGGCGACGGCGCGCATGATGAGGTCCTGCACCTCGTGCCAACGCCCCACGACCTGGTCGTAGCCGACCCGGATGACGTGATAGCCCATGAGCATGAGCAGGGCGTCGTGCGCGATGTCCTCCTCGCGCTGCGCGCCGACGTGCGAGCCGCCGTCGACCTGGAGCACGAGCCGCGCACCGATCAGGAAGTCCACCCGGTGCCCGGCGATCCACACCTGCTGCACGATGCGCAGGCGGAGGAAACGCAGCCGAGGCCGCACGATCGACTCGAGCCCTGAGTCTGACCACGGCGAGACCTCGTCGCACAGCGCGCGGGCCGCCGGACGAAGCGGCAGCCGGCGCAGCGCCTCCACCGTCACGAGCGACTTCTTCAACGCCGACTCCCACACCGCGAGCGCCTCGTCGTGCGGGCGGCACTCCGCGACGATCGCGAGCACGTTCTCGATCGGGTCGACGACGGTGTCGGGATGCCTGGGCACCGGCGGCGCCGACCAGTGCACCTGGCACCCCGGCGCACTGCGGCCGTGCGGGTCGGCGCCGACGTGGCATCCTCCGTCTTCGAGCACCCAGAGTCCGCGCCGCTTCGCCTCGGTCACGCACGTGAGGACGACCCCCGACCGCGCGGCGAGCTCGAGCCGTGGGTCGATCGTGGGCACCGCCAGCCAACTGCGCCCGACCCGCCTGAGCACGCCGGCGGCGACGGCGACGGCCTGGTGATGCTTGGAGTGCCCGGCGGCGGCCAGCGATCGGGTGCGCGCAATGCCGCCGGCTTTGCGCACGGCGCTCACGACCGCCGCCTGGCGCTGCTCGATCTCGGTCATCGCATCAGCGTGGCCCACCCGCTGGGCGCGAAGGAGCTCAGTCCGTCGATCTGTGGAGAGCTCCCGGCTCGGGCCTGCCTGTGGCAGGAGGATGCGCCGCGTGGATCCGGCGCACACGACGCCGCGGCATCCGCATTCGGAGATCTGCCCGGGCTCGGGTCCGTGCGCAGCATCCCTCCGACGCCGGGCAGATCTCCGAGGCCCGGCGCAGCGCACGGCGCGCCTAGGCTGAACCGCATGCCCGACCTCGCGAC
>JASGDZ010000002.1:0-3026 GCA_047606835.1 Microbacterium sp.
ATCGACGGTGGCTGCCGTCACCCGCTGCAACTCATCCACGCTCTCAGCATAGCCGATCTATATCGGATAGGCCAACAGAGCTCAATCGCGCAAGGGCGTGGCCGCGTTGCCTGGCGCGAGGTCGACGTGTTCCCCCCGCGTCCATACGGTCGCCGCACGCATGCGCGGCGGGATCTACTCGATGCGGAACACGGTGGAGCGCCACCGTCTGCCGAGCTCTCTCGCGAGCCGGTCGCCGGGGCTCCCGAGCGGGTCGTCGGAGACCATGTAAGTCCAGGTGGCGGACGGGCGGCGCAGCCCGAGGTCTTCGAGGCTCTTCCCCAGGTCGTCCGGGGTCAGCCTTTCGACGAAGGCCGCCGCGTCCCGGTAGGCGGCATCCAGGAATCCGTGGAACTCGCGCAGGGCGATGCGGTGGAACTCGTCGGCCGGCCGCTGCCCGGCGAGGGAGCGGAGATGGATGCCGTCGCGCACCTCCTGGAGCAGCGCGAGGTGCTCCATCCAACGATCGTCCAGGTAGTAGAGCGCGACCGTGCGAGCCGCATCCGCGACCGCGCTGCCGCGCGCCCGCTCGAGCGTGGCGAGGTGATCGGGGATGAGGGCCCGCAGCGTCGTCAACGCGAGGTCGGTGGCGGCGACCTGCTCCCGGTGCGCGAGGACGACGGATCGCTGCGCGGCGATGGCGCGGCTGTAGGCCCAGGTGTTGCGGTGCCGGTCGAGGCGGATGCCCTCCGCGATCCGCTGGGCGGCGTCCACGATCTTGCCGCGGCGACTCGCCGTGAGCGACTCGCCGGCTCTCTCGATCTTGGTCAGCACGTGCGCGGGAGCGCTGGTCTGCACGAGCTCGTCGTCGAGGCTCACGAACGTGAGGCTCGTGCCTGGGTCGCCCTGTCGCCCTGCCCGTCCGCGCAGCTGGGCATCCAGTCGCCGGGACGGGTAGCGGCCGACGGCGACGACGGCCAGGCCGCCCGCGGCGACGACGCGGTCGCGGTCGCGCTCGTCGGCCCCGCCGAGACGGATGTCGGTGCCCCGGCCCGACATCTGCGTGGAGATCGTGACCGCGGCGTGCTCGCCGGCCCGGGCGATGATCGCGGCCTCGTCTGCGTCGTTCTTCGCGTTGAGCACCCGCGCGCGAATGCCCGCCTCGACCAACAGCGCCGCGAGGGACTCGGACTCCTCGACGCTCTGCGTGCCGACGAGCACCGGCTGGCCCGCGTCGCGCCTGCTGCGGACCTCGTCGACGACGGCGGCGAGCCGGTCGCCCGCGGTGAGGACGATGCGGTCGGGCTCGTCGACGCGGATGTTCGGGCGGTGCCGCTCGACCCGGCCGGTGGGCAGCTCGTAGAACTCGATCAGATCCTCCGCGACGGCGGTGACCGTGCCGCTCATGCCGGAGAGGGTGCGGTAACCGAGCAGCAGGTCTTGGATCGTGAGCTGATCGAGGATGACGCCGGGGGCGCTCACCGTCAGGCGCTCCTTCGCCTCGATCGCGGCGTGCAGGCCGTCCGGCCAGCGCTGCAGATGGGCGACGCGGCCGCGCGCCGTGTTGATGAGCGCGACCCCGTCATCCGTCACGAGGTAGTCCACGTCGCGGCGCACGAGCACGCGGGCGTGCAGGGCGAGGTTGATCCGGGTGAGCGTGGCGAGGTGCGCGCTGTCGTAGAGGTTCACGCCGCCGAGCCGTTCCTCCAGCCGGTCAAGGCCCGCGTCGGTGAGCGTCACCGTGGCGTGGTCGGCATCCACCGTGAAGTCGAGGTCCTCGTCCAGCGACTCCACGAGCCGCGTCGCCTCGCCGAGGTCGTCGGCACGGTGCTCGGACGTGCCGGCGAGCACGAGCGGGATCATCGCCTCGTCGATCATCACCGCATCCGCCTCGTCCACGATCGCCACGTCGAGCACCGGGGCCACCCGCTCGTCGTCGGAGACGGCGAAGCGGTCGCGCAGCACGTCGAAGCCGATCTCGCTGACCGGCGCATAAACGACATCGCGAGCGTATGCCCGGCGCCGATCCTCGTGCGACGTGTGCTGCCCGACCCAGCCGACACTCACCCCGAGCAGGGCGAAGAGCGGCGCCATCCATCCCGCATCGCGTTCAGCCAGGTAGTCGTTCACGCACACGACATGGACCTGTCGCCCGGCCAGCGCGTGTCCGGCGGCGGCGAGGGCGCCCACGAGCGTCTTGCCCTCGCCCGTGTCCAGCTCCACGGCGTTGCCCGAAAGCAGCGCGCAGCACGCCACGAGCTGTTCGTCGAACGGGGCCATTCCGACCGCGCGGGAGGCCGCCTCCCCGGCGACCGCGAGGAACTGCGCGGTCGTGTCCGGGTCGAGCGATCCTCCGGTGCGCAGACCGGGGCGGCCAGCCGCCGCGCGCAACGCGCGATCGTCGAGCCCGCGCAGCGCGCTCGCGTGCGTCCGCGCGCGGCCGACGACGGGGTCGAAGCGGCGGAACGAGACGGCGCCGGGGAGCCCCAGCATCCGCGACACCCATCCGGCACCCGCGGATCTCATCCGGGTGTGCCCGCCGCCACGAGGATCGCCAGCAGCGGCACGATCCGCGCCGCGGGCACCTCGTAGGCGCCGCGCTTGCTCGAGACCAGCCATCCGGCGGCCGTCAGCTCCTTGAGGTGGTGGTACAGCTGGCCGCTCGTGCCGAGCCCCAGCGTCTCGACCAGCTCCGATGCCGTCGTCGTCCCGTTGAGCACGGCATGCAGCATCTGCAGCCGCACCGCATGGCCGAGCGCGGTCAGCGCGCCCGCCCGCTCAGACCAGTCCTGCGCGAACACCGCCGCGGTCGCAAGCCCGTACTGCCATTGCACCGTGCCGCCCGTCGGCAGGTCGACGGTGCCGGTGTAGAGCACGGCGCCGCCCTCGGGCGCGCGAGCCCGCAGGCCCTCCAGCGCCCACAGCACGCGGTCCGCAGCCGTCGCTTCGGCGGCGGCAGCGGGTGCGGCGGCAGCGGGTGCGGCGGCAGCGGGTGCGGCGGCATCGGGTGCGGCCTGCGCCTGCAGCGCGGCAACCGCCCGTTCCAG
>JASGDZ010000003.1:0-5833 GCA_047606835.1 Microbacterium sp.
CCATCCTAGGTTCGCGCGGCGCGGCATCCCCAGGTTCGCGCGCCGCGGCCTCCCGAGGTTCCCGCGCCGCGGCATCCCGCCGAGTCCATCCATCCCGCGCCGAGTCCATCTATCGAGCACAGTCGTGAGGATGGACTCGGCGCTCGATGTATGGATTCGGCGGAAGGGGGGCGGCGGAGGGGGCAGAGGGAAGGGGGCGGAGGGAAGGGGGCGGAGGGAGGGGCAGAGGGGAGGGGGCGGGGAGGGTGGATTCGGCGGTGGAGGGCGCGGCGAACGAGGACAGCGGATGCGGGCCGTTAGCGTGAATCCGATGCGCGACAGACTCTGCTCCAAGGTGGGATGCGCCCGCGAGGCGGTGTCCACCCTCACCTACGACTACGGCGACCAGATGGCCGCTGTGGGACCGCTCGGCGGCGTCGACGACCCGCACGCGCACGACTTGTGCACGCTGCACACGCAGCGCCTGTCCGTGCCGCGGGGCTGGATCGTCGTGCGGCACGAGACGCTGCGCGCCTGACGCGGCGCCACCGACCCGTGCTCAGCGGCTGCCGGGCAGGCGCCGTCTGATCGCGCGCAGCGGCGCCGTCAGCCGCCAGCTGGCGCTCGACTCCAGGTAGCCGATTCGAGCGCGGCTCGCCGTCAGCCGGCCCTCCAGCCGGGCCAGCTGCGGCCGGAGCCGCTCCAGCCGGTACCGCTCGGCCACCGCGTCGCCGAGGCGCTCGAAGTCGGCCCGGATCCGCTCGGCCGTCTCGTCGTCGGCCGTGACGAGCTCGCGGATCGGACCATCGGGCACCGTGCCGATCACGAGCACGCCGAGTCCGTGCCCGTGCGAGAACGCGAACGAGCGTCCGGGCTCGGCGAGCTCGTCCCACAGGCGCCACACGCCGAAGCCGCGGTCGCGCACGGCGATGTCGTGGAAGAGCACGATCCCGCCGTCGCGCACGGTCGTCACCCATTCCGTGTAGTCCTCCACGACGTCGTCGTAGAAGTGGCGGCCGTCGATGTGCAGCAGATCGACCGACGCGTCGTCGAACAGGGGTCGCGATTCGGAGAAGAACCCGCGCAGCATGCGCACGGAAGGGTAGTCGCGTTCGACGACGGCGCGCACCGCCTCGTACACGGCCTCGCCGTAGAACCCGGCGTGCTCGTCTCCGCTCCACGAGTCGAGCGCGTTGACGCGCACGGGCAGGCCGAGCCGCTTCGCGGCCTCCGCGAACGCGAAGCACGAGAACCCGTTGTGCGTTCCCAGCTCGACGACCTCGCGGGGGCGGAGCACGTCGACCAGCCACGCGGCGAACGGAGCGTGCGTGACCCACGCCGAGGCGGGGTGCTGCTCGGGCATCCAATACGACGTGGGTCGCAGCCAGAACGGCACGGGGTCCGTCCAGCCCGGCCTCGCCACGTGGCCGGCGGTGGGATCGGCTGTCGGCATGCGATCAGCCTAGGGAGGAACCCGGCGCGGATGCGACGGGCGTGGGAGAATGGGCGGATGCCGATCCACACCGCCGCGCCCGCCGACTCCCGCTCCGCGAGCGGCTTCGCCGTCGCCGACCTCTCCCTCGCCGAGGCTGGACGCCACCAGATCCGCCTCGCCGAGAACGAGATGCCGGGTCTCATGGCCCTGCGCGAGGAGTTCGGCCCGACCCAGCCCCTCGCCGGCGCACGCATCGCGGGGTCGCTGCACATGACGGTGCAGACGGCGGTGCTGATCGAGACCCTCGTCGCGCTCGGCGCGCGTGTGCGATGGGCCAGCTGCAACATCTTCTCCACGCAGGACGAGGCCGCCGCCGCGGTCGTCGTCGGCCCCACCGGCACCGTCGAGGAGCCGGCCGGCGTGCCGGTGTTCGCCCGCAAGGGCGAGAGCCTCGAGGAGTACTGGACGTACACCGGGCGCATCTTCGACTGGTCGGCCGAGGGCTTCGACGGCCCGAACCTCATCCTCGACGACGGCGGCGACGCGACCCTCCTCGTGCACAAGGGCGTGGAGTTCGAGGCGTCCGGCCGCGTCCCGGACGCCGCCGGCGGCGACGCGCACGAGCACCGCGTCATCCTCGACACGCTGCGGGCGAGCCTTCGCGCCGACCCGCAGCGCTGGACGCGGGTGGCGGCGGGCATCGCGGGCGTCACGGAGGAGACCACGACGGGCGTGCACCGGCTGTACGAGCTGGCGGCATCCGGAGCCCTGCTCTTCCCCGCCATCAACGTGAACGACTCCGTCACGAAGTCGAAGTTCGACAACAAGTACGGCATCCGCCACTCGCTGCCCGACGGCATCAACCGCGCCACCGACGTGCTGATCGGCGGCAAGGTCGCGTTCGTCGTCGGCTACGGGGATGTCGGCAAGGGCGCCGCGGAGGCGCTGCGCGGTCAGGGCGCGCGCGTGATCGTCGGCGAGATCGACCCGATCTGCGCGCTGCAGGCCGCGATGGACGGCTACCAGGTGGCGCGCCTGGACGACGTGATCGGCGAGGTCGACCTTGTCGTCACCGGCACAGGCAACAAGGACGTCGTGACCGTCGACCACCTGCTCGGCCTCAAGCATCTCGCGATCGTGGGCAACGTGGGGCACTTCGACAACGAGATCGACATGGCCGGACTGGAGGCGCTGCCCGGCGTCGAGAAGGTCGAGATCAAGCCGCAGGTGCACGAGTGGCGGCTGCCGAACGGTCGGTCGGTGCTCGTGCTGAGCGAAGGGCGGCTGCTCAACCTTGGCAATGCGACGGGGCATCCGTCGTTCGTCATGAGCGCGTCGTTCACCAATCAGGTGCTCGCGCAGCTCGAGCTGCACACGAGGACCGCGCAGTACCCGGTCGGGGTGCACGTGCTGCCGAAGGCCCTCGACGAGAAGGTCGCGCGGCTGCACCTTCCCGCGCTGGGCGTGCAGCTCACGCAGCTGACGCCCGAGCAGGCCGCGTACATCGGCGTGCCCGTGGACGGCCCGTACAAGCTGGACCACTACCGGTACTGACGCGCGGGGAGGCGGTCAGCGGTCGCCGAGGCCCGCCGTGAGCGACGCCACGCGCTCGGCCTCGAGCACGAGCGCCGTGCGCTCCCGGTCGCGTCGCACGGCGGCGACCGCTCGCAGGAGCGTCTCGGGCGGCACCGCTGGGATCGGCGCGACGAAGGCCGTCGCCTCCGCCGCGAGCGAGGCCGACAGCCGGGCGCGCGCGGCGGGCTCCATCGCCGCCGCCCCGTGCGCGAACTGCGCGATGCGCCGCGCGAGGCGATCGGGCAGGCGTGCGACGTCCGCCACGGCCGCCCAGTCCTCCAGGCCCGGAGGCAGCCCCGGGGCGTCCGGCGGCAGCTTCGGGGCGCGCGTGCGCTCGCTGTAGGTGCCCGCGACGAGGTCGCCCAGCCGCTGCGAGCGAGGCGTGAACGCGGCGACCAGCAGCGCGATGCCGCCGAGCGTGAGATAGATCTCGAGCACCCCCACGAGGGCGCGGATGAACGCCTGCCGGAAGCCCGCCGCACCGCCGTCGGCCCGGACGATGCGCCCGCCGACCGCCAGGCGGCCGAGGCTGCGCCCGCGCGAAGCGGTCTCGACGGCGGTGGGGACGACCACCGTGACCAGCACGACCAGCGCGATGATCGCGATGCGGAAGGTGGCCTCGGTCAGCCCGCCCGAAGTCGCCAGCATCCCGAGGAGCAGCGCCCCGCCGAACAGCAGCGCGAGCCCGACGACCGCGTCGACGAGCGCGCCGAGCGCGCGCAGGAAGTACCCGAGCGGCTGGACGTCGATTGCCACGGCCTCGCCCGTGAGCACCTCGTCCTGCTGGATGTCCACGAGCACGGGCTGTCCGGCGGTCATGGGTACAGTCAACTACATGGACCTCGACGCGATCACGGCCGCCCGGCGGGCGGAGTGGCAGCGTCTGGACGAGCTCTCCCGGCGTCCTCCCCGCGACGGCGCCGAGGTCGACGAGCTCGTGGCGCGGTACCGCTCGGCGTCAGCGGATCTGGCCGACATCAAGACGTCGGCCGGCCGCACGCCCACCGGCGATCACGTGTCGACGCTCCTCGGCAGGGCCCGCCTGCGGCTGACCGGGGTGCCGGAGAACCCGCTGCGGCAGGTGCCGCGGTTCTTCCTGCTGCAGCTGCCGGCGGCGCTGTACCGCGTGCGGTGGACGACGTTCGCGGTCGCGCTCGGGTTCGTCGCGGCGAGCGCGCTCGTCGCGGGATGGATCGCGGGCGACCCCGCGGCCATCGCGGCGCTCGGGGAGGAGTCGGACCTGCGTCGGTACGCCGAGCAGGACTTCACCGACTACTACTCGGAGAATCCGGCGGCGGTCTTCGCGGGGCAGGTGTGGACCAACAACGCGTGGATCGCGGCCCAGTGCGTCATGTTCGGCATCACCGGGGTGTGGCCGCTCATGGTGCTGGTGCAGAATGCGATGGGGGTCGGCGAGGCGGCCGCGGTGCTGTTCGCCTTCGGCCGAGGAGACGTGTTCTTCGCGTCGATCCTCCCGCACGGACTGCTCGAGCTCACGAGCGTCTTCGTCGCCGCGGCGACCGGTCTGCACATCTTCTGGGCCTGGGTCGCTCCGGGCCGGCGCGGCCGGGGCGAGGCGCTCGCCGAGGCGGGGCGCGCGCTCGCGACGATCGTGATCGGCCTCATCCTGGCGCTCGCGCTGTCGGGGTTCATCGAGGGATACATCACGCGGCAGCCGTGGCCGGTGTGGCTCAAGGTCGGGATCGGAGCGGTCGCCCTGGGGGTCTTCCTCGGCTACATGCTGGTGGTCGGCCGGCGCGCGGCGCGGCTCGGCGAGACGGGCGATCTGACGGAGTACGAGGCCGGGACGCGGCGCCTCGTCGCAGGCTGAGCGAGGGCTTTTCATAGCCCTTTCTTGTTTTGTCTTGCTCAAAACAAGGCTAGACTGGATGCCGTGACCGCCCGATCCGAAACGCTCGACGCGGCTGCGTCGATCCGCGGCGCGGGCCTGCGTGTCACCGAGTCGCGCACGGCCGTGCTCGAGGCTCTCGTGCGCCAGCCGCACGCGAGCGCCGAGGAGGTCTTCGGCCTCGTGCTGCCGCGTGTGCCGGGCACGAGCCGGCAGTCGGTGTACAACGCGCTGGGCGACTTCGTCGACGCGGGACTGGTGCGCCGCATCGAACCGGCCGGCCACCCCATGCTCTTCGAGCTGCGGCGCGACGACAACCACCACCACCTCGTGTGCCGCGAGTGCGGAGCGATCGAAGACGTCGACTGCGTCGTCGGCCACGCGCCGTGCCTGACGCCGTCCGACGCGCACGGCTTCGTCGTCGACACCGCCGAGGTGACCTTCTGGGGGCGCTGCCCCCGGTGCGCCGCGACCGCCGCCGCGCCGAGTCCGGCCGTGTCGCTGCCCGCGGCATCCGCTTCGTGACTCCCACCGACTCGCACACATTCGCAACAGGAAGGAATCCCATGACCGACATCGACGGCACCGTTCCCCCCCTCGGGGAGCAGGTGGACGACATCGACCAGTCCGTCACCGTCACCGACGAGGCGGGCGCCGAACAGTCCGCGGGCTGCCCGGTGATCCACGCGCAGCCGCACCCGACCACCGGCTCGGCGAACAGCGTGTGGTGGCCCAACCAGCTCAACATCAAGATCCTCGCGAAGAACTCGTCGCTGCGCGACCCGCTCGACGCCGGCTTCGACTACAAGGCCGCGTTCGAGGCGCTCGACCTCGCGGCCGTCAAGGCCGACATCGCCGAGACGATCACGACGTCGCAGGACTGGTGGCCCGCCGACTTCGGCCACTACGGCCCGCTCATCATCCGCATGGCGTGGCACTCCGCCGGCACCTACCGCGTGACCGACGGCCGCGGCGGCGGCGGCGCCGGCCAGCAG
>JASGDZ010000004.1:0-4074 GCA_047606835.1 Microbacterium sp.
AGGCATCCGACTCGGCCGCCTGATCCGCGGGCCGACAATCCGTCACGACACGCCGTCACCCCCGGCGTGTCGTGACGGATTCATGCACCCCCGACGCGCCGCGCTCAGCGCGGGGTCTGCTCCGACCTCGACAGCCGCTCGTCGGCGTCTGACGGCCCGGCCGTCAGGCCCCGCGCGAGCCCGCGTCGCTCGTGCCCACGTCGGTGCGGTGGAAGTTCTGAAAGGACCGGGATGCCGTCGGCCCCCGCTGCCCCTGATACCGGTTGCCGTACGGGCCGGAGCCGTAGGGGCTCTCGGTGGCCGACGACAGCCGGAAGAAGCACAGCTGGCCGATCTTCATGCCCGGCCACAGCTTGATCGGCAGCGTCGCGACGTTCGACAGCTCCAGCGTCACGTGGCCCGAGAACCCGGGGTCGATGAACCCCGCGGTGGAGTGCGTGAGCAGGCCGAGCCGGCCGAGCGACGACTTGCCCTCCAGGCGCGCCGCGATGTCGTCGGGCAGCGACACGAGCTCGAACGTCGATCCCAGCGCGAACTCGCCCGGGTGCAGGATGAACGGCTCCTCCGGCGCGACCTCGATGAGATGCGTGAGGTCGGGCTGGTCCTCGGCGGGGTCGATGAACGGGTACTTGTGGTTGTCGAACAGCCGGAAGTACCGGTCGAGCCGCACGTCGACGCTCGAGGGCTGCACCATCTCCGGCTGCCACGGATCGAGGCCGATGCGCCGCGCGCCCACCTCGAGCTTGATGTCACGGTCGCTCAGCAGCACGGCGTCCAGCCTATCGGCGCGTCGCCGCACCGCATCCACGGCACCGCCCAGGCGTCCGGGCGCGGTTTGCTAAGCTTGCCGGGCAGCTCCGGGGCTGTAGTTCAATGGCAGAACTTCTGCTTCCCAAGCAGACAGCGCGGGTTCGATTCCCGTCAGCCCCTCCACAGCTCCGACGTGCCGCCGCAGGCGGTGCGGCGGAGCTTTCGCGTGGATGCCGTCCGAAACGACGCGCTTCGGGGGGTCCCGCTCCGCCCGAGGCTCCGCGCGGTCTCACCGCAGCCCGCCGAGCCACATCCCGAGCGCGGCCGCTGCGAAGGCTCCGAGCATCATGCCGAAGCCGTTGAGCAAGGCGAGGCCCCAGCGGTGTGCGAGTGCGAGCCGCACCGTCTCGAACGACGCGGTGCTGAAGGTCGTGTAGCCGCCGAGGAACCCGATGCCGAGGACCGCCCGCCACTGAAGCGGCAGCGCGTGCGCGGCGGCGAGGCCCGTGACCAGGCCGAGCAGGAACGAGCCGGTCAGGTTGATCACGGTCGTCCCGACCGGGTACGCGCGACGGATGCGGCCCTGGATCGCCGCGTCGAGCACGAACCGCGCGACCGCGCCGAGCCCCCCGGCGACCGAGAGCGCGACCACGACCCAGAACGGCATCACGACGACCGCCGCCTCGGGACCGCGGAGCCCACCGCGATGCCGCCGACGGTCGCCGCGGCGCCCACGATCACCGTCGCCAGTGCGTAGAGCGTGGCGCCCGCGACATCCGCCGACGCGATCAGGCCGTCGGCGTCGACGGCGAACGCGCTGTACGTGGTGTACCCGCCGAGCACGCCGGTGCCCAGCAGCAGCCGCAGCGCGCGACGCGCGCCGTCGTCGCCGCGGCGCGACAGGGACTCCAGCAGCCAGCCCAGCAGGAACGCCCCGCTGACGTTGATCGCGAACGTGGCCACCGGCAGCCCGTTCCACGCCGGGATCGCGAGCGACAGCAGGTAGCGCGCGAGCGTGCCCGCGGTGCCCCCCGCGAACACCAGTGCGACGAACGCGAGCCACTGCCGCACAGGACGCGCCGCGACGGAGCCGTCGACCTCGACATCGGGGTCGAGGGGGAGGTCGTCGGCGTTCACGTCGGCAGACTACGCGACCGGCTCGGCGAACGGCTCGTCCGGCTCGACGCGGGGGCTCGATGCATCCCGCTCGGCGCGCGACGCCGCCAGCACGGCGCCCATGCTCGCGGCGATCACCAGAGCGATGCCGACGAGCTCCAGCCCGCTCAGCCGCTGGTCGAGCAGCACGAGCCCCGCGAGCGCCGCGGTGGCGGGGCCGAGGCTCATCAGGATCGCGAACGTGGATGCCGCGAGCCGCCGCAGCGCGACGAGCTCGAGCGCGTACGGGATCGTCGACGACAGCACCGCGACCGCCGCGCCGAGCCCGACCACCACGGGGTCCCGCAGCGCCGGCCCGGCATCGACGATGCCGAACGGGAGCGACAGCACGGCGCCGATCGCCATCGCGAGGGCGAGCCCGTCGAGCTTGGGGAACGCGCGCCCGACGCGCGCGGACGCGAGGATGTACGCCGCCCAGCTCGCCGCCGCGCCGAGCGCGAACAGCACGCCGACCGGATCGAGGCGATCCCACCCGCCGCCGGCGAGCGCCGCGACGCCGGCGAGCGCGAGCGCCGCCCACAGCCACGCGGACGCGCGCCGGCTCGCGACGATCGACAGCGTGAGCGGCCCCAGCACCTCGATCGTCACCGTGACGCCGAGCGGCAGCCGCTCCAGCGCCAGGTAGAACAGCCCGTTCATGACCGCGAGCACGACGCCGAACCCGACGACGGGAAGCCAGCCGCCGCGCGCGCGGCCCCGCAGCGCGGGGCGCGCGATGACGAGCAGCAGGAGCGCGGAGAAGACGAGGCGCAGCATCACCATGCCGAGCGGACCCGTCTGCGGGAACAGCCTGGTCGCGATCGACGCGCCGACCTCCTGGCAGAGGAGCCCCGCGCCGACGAGCGAGACCGCCAGGCCTTGGCCGCCCCTCACCGCGCCGGCCTCCGCACCGCCCTCAAGAGGCGGGATCGGAGCATACGGCGGCCTCGGCGATCGCCTCGTGGTACTGCTCGGCCGTCCACGGCAGACCGAACTGCGGCGCCGTCTCACCCTCCGCGGCGGGAGCCTTCGACGCGATCGCCGCGAGCTCCAGTGCGAGATCGAGCACCTGGGTCGCCGACGACGCCGAGTTGTTCAGCACGACCGCGACGGTCAGCCCGGTCTCCGGGTCGGCGAACGCGGCGGTGAGATACCCGGGCACCGACCCGTACTGTCCGATCAGCGTGCCGGCCTGGTAGGCGCCACCCGTCGTGGTGAACCACGCGGGCGCGTCCTCGCTGGGCGACTTGGGGTCGGCCCAGCGCGCCTGCGCGTCCTCGTCGTCGGCGGCCGCGAGCGCTCCGGTGGCCAGCGCCTGGGCGTAGCGACCGAGGTCGCCGATGGTCGAGACCACCCCCGAGTCGGTGTAGCCGGTCGAGGTCGAGACGTCCGTCACGTCGGTCGGCTCGGCGCAGTTGCGCGTGCCGTCGGAGGTCTTCCGCGACAGGGTGCCCCGCAGCGAGCCGCCGTCGGCCCACTGGCCGTCGCCCTCGGGAAGGCTCGTGTCGTCCAGCTCGAGCGGAGCGAAGACCTCGTCGGACAGCAGCTTCGACGCGCTCTTGTCGGCCGCTCGCGAGAGCGCGAGCCCCAGCAGGACGTACCCGGCATCCGAGTCGCGCCACGCCTCGCCGGGCTCCGTCGTGCGCTTCTTCCCGAGCCCGTAGCTCGCCAGCTCGCGCGGCTTCCATACCCGAGCGGGGTTGGCGAGCCATCCCTTCAGGAGAGTGCTCTGATACGAGCCGATGCCCGCCGTGCCATCGCACAGCTGCCGCAGCGTGACCTCGGCCAGGTCGGGCACGCCGCTGACGTACTCGGTGATCGAGTCGTCGAGCGACACGGTGCCGTCGGCGACGAGCGCGTAGAGGGCATCGCACGTCATCGCCCTGGTGACGTCGGCGACGCGGAACGTCATGTCGGCGGTGACCTCGGTGTCGTCGGTCGGCGTGGTCGTGCCGAGGCCGGTGACCCACGTGCCGCCCCACGGCACCCACACCCCGACGATCGCGCCCGACGAGCCCGTGGCGGACATGGCGTCCGTCACGGCGGTCTGCAGCTGCGCGAGGGTGTCGTCGGCCAGCTGCGCGTCGGCCTGAGCCGGGACGTCGATCTCGACGACGACGTCGGGGGCGCACGCGCTCAGCCCGACCGCGAGCGCGAGGGCGCCGAGCA
>JASGDZ010000005.1:0-4458 GCA_047606835.1 Microbacterium sp.
CGAAGACGAACATCTCCAGCTTGTTGAACTGGTGCACGCGGATGATGCCGCGGGTGTCCTTGCCGTGCGAGCCCGCCTCGCGGCGGTAGCAGGTCGACCACCCCGCATAGCGCAGCGGCCCGCCGGACAGGTCGATGATCTCGTCCTTGTGGAACCCGGCGATCGCGACCTCGCTCGTGCCCACGAGATACAGGTCGTCGGCCTCGAGCCGGTACACCTCGTCGGCGTGCTCGCCGAGGTATCCGGTGCCCTGCATGATGTCGGGACGCACGAGCGTCGGCGTGATGAGGGGCGTGAAGCCGTTCTCCAGGGCCTTCGCGAGCGCCATGTTCATGAGCGCGATCTCCAGCCGCGCGCCGACGCCCTTCAGGAAGTAGAAGCGCGCACCCGAGACCTTCGCGCCGCGCTCGGTGTCGATCGCGCCGAGCAGCTCGCCGAGCGCGAGGTGGTCGCGGGGTCCGTCGGGGAACGACGCGGGGTCGAACTCCGGGATCTCGCCGACGCGCCGCAGCTCGACGAAGTCGTCCTCGCCGCCCGCGGGCACCCCGTCGACGATGAGGTTCTCGATGCGGGCGAAGGCCGCGTCGGCGGCGGCTGAGGCATCCGTCGCCGCCTGCTGCGCGAGCTTGACCCGCTCGGCGAGCCCCTTCGCCTCGGCCACGAGCGCGGCCTTCTCCTCCTTCGGCGCCTGCGCGACGGTCTTGCCGAACGCGTTCTGCGCGGCGCGCAGCTCTTCGAAGGCCGAGATCGCCGCGCGGCGGTCGCGGTCTGCGGCGAGGGCCAGCTCCACCGTCTCGGGCGAGTGACCGCGTGCGATCTGCGAGCGCTTCACGAGCTCGGGATCGTCACGGAGCACCTGGGGATCGATCACCCGCCAAGTCTAACGAGGCCGCGCACGCCGACCTCGCCTGCCCCCGCCCGAGGCCGGCACCCTGGCGGCTATCGTGAGTCCATGACGGAGCGCGCGACCCCCAGGCGGAACAAGCGCGCAGCCCTCGTCTACAACCCCACCAAGGTCGACAAGGCGACGCTTCGAAGCGCCGTCACGAAGCACTCGGCGGATGCCGGGTGGGCCCGCCCGCTCTTTTTGGAGACCACCGTCGAAGACCTCGGGCAGGGCGTCACGCGCCGCGCGCTCGCCGAGGGAGTGGATGCCGTGCTCGTGGCGGGCGGCGACGGCACGGTGCGCGCGGTCTCCGAGGCGATGTGCGAGAGCGGCATCCCGCTGACGATCGTGCCGAGCGGAACCGGCAACCTGCTCGCGCGCAACCTCGGCCTGCCGCTCGTCGACCCCGAGCACATGGTGCAGGCGGCCTTCGACGGCGACACCGTCGCGATCGACCTCGGCATCGCGACGCTCGTGCGCGCCGACGGCAGCGCCGAGAAGCACGGCTTCGTCGTGATGGGCGGCATCGGCCTCGACGCCGCGATGATCGCGAACACGAGCGCGCAGCTGAAGAAGGCGGTGGGCTGGATGGCGTACGTCGACGGCGCGGCGCGCTCGCTCCCCGGCGCGAAGCCGTTCCGCGTGCTGTACCAGCTGGAGCGCAATCCCCTCGAGCGCGCCCGCATCCACTCGGCGCGCGTGCAGAGCGTGCTGTTCGCGAACTGCGGCGCCCTTCCCGCGGGCATCGAGCTGGTTCCGGGCGCGTCGATCACCGATGGACTGCTCGACGTCGCCGTCATCCAGCCGGCGGGGCGGCTCGGCTGGTTGGGCGTGTGGCGCAAGATCTGGTGGGACAACAGCGTGCTGCGCCGCTTCCGCGCCGGCCGCCTGGTGCTCGAGCGGCGCGGAAGGGATGCCTCGGTGCTCTATCTGCGCGGCAGCGGCATCGAGGTGGGCGCGGAGACGCCGCACGCGGTGCAGCTCGACGGCGACGAGTTCGGCGAGGCGAAGCGCGTGCGCTGCCGCGTGGTCGCCGACGGGCTGCTCCTGGTCGTGCCCCGCGGCCACGACACGTCGAGGCTGTGATGCGGGGGCGCTTCGTGCCTGCGTGGGCGGCGGCGATCGCGATCGCCGCCGCGCTGGCCGGGTGCACGGCGCAGGCCCCCGAGCCGGCGGAGCCGGCGGCATCCACTCCCTCGCCCACGCCGTCGGCGCCGTGCATCGTGGGCGCCTGGGAGGCGGGCGCTGCCCAGCTGCAGCCGCTCTACGACGCCCTTCCCGCGCAGCTCGAGTACCCCGCCGCGACGATCCAGGCGGAGGCATCCGTCACCATCGTGTTCGACGCCGACGGCGGCTTCGCCCTCGCGCAGGACGTTCCCGTCGCGCTGGAGTGGGAGGGACACCCCGCCCAGATCGTGCTCGGCGGCACGATGGCGGGCACGTACGCCGCCGACGGCGACGCGCTCGCGCTCACCGCGACGCAGAACCGGCTCACCTCCGAGCCGAGCGACGACGCGCTCGGCAGCACGCTCTTCGCCGTCGCCACGCAGGAGACGCTGGACGAGTGGCCGGTGTCGGCGTCGTCGTTCTCCTGCGGTGCGCGGTCGCTCGCGCTCGAGGTCAGCACGGAGGGCCACCCCGTGTCGGTCGAGTTCGCGCGGATCGTGCCCTGATCCGGGTCCGGGCGCGATCTGCGGATCGCGTCAGCAGGACACGGAGATGTAGAAGCTGAAATTGTCCGAAGCCCTTGAGGCCGTGTTCGCGTCGATGTACCACGTGCGCACCGTCGCCTCGGCGGAGCTCGAGATGTACGCGGAAGCATAGGTGCCGACAGAAGACGCACTCACCACCGGCGTGCAGTAGCTGACGTCCTGGTCGAACGTCACCACATACGTGCCGGTGTCGACCCGCTCGGCCGACACGATCCGCGAGCTTCCGGAGAGGATGACGCCTTCCGGGTTGACGTACCCGTGCATCTGAGGCGCGTAGTACCCGGTGACGTCGAGGACGAGGTGGGTGCGGGCGTCGACGCTGCTGACGGCGAGCGCCAGGCCGCCGCCGGGCTTGATGCCGATGGTCGCACCGCTGGATGCGGTGGTCGTGCCGTAGTTGAGCACGTTCGCCGTGGGCGCGTCGTCGCCGTACGCCCACGCCCGGATGGCGCCCTTCGCGAGGGGGTTGACGGCGATCACCGTCACGGCGATGGCCGTGGCGGAGGTGGGGATGCCGCATCCGCCCGTCTTGCCGCCCTGCGTCGGAAACCCGGTCGTGCCCGCGACGATGTAGCCGCGGTTCGTGTTCGGCGCGACGCGCGTGCCGTAGTACCCGCTGCCGGCGCGCGTGTCGGCGAAGCGGCACGGCGTGACGGGCACGAACACCGACTCGGCGCGCGACGGCGAGCTCAGCGCGGCCTGGACCACCGAGCGGTCCTGTTCCCTGACGGCATCGACCTGCGCGGTGTCCGGCGCCGCCGCGACGGCAGCTGCGGCGATCGCGGTGTCCGCGGCGAAGCCGCCGCCCGCCGCGAACCCACCACCCCCCGCGAACGCGATCGCCGCCGCGATCGTCCCGATGGTCAGCAGTGTGTTCTTCGCGCGCATGACACGCTCCTTCGATCTGCGGTGACCCGCCTTTGGGCCCAGCCCCAGCATCCCACCACAGGCAACGCACAGGAAGAGCCGGGAACCGCGACGAGAAGACCCGGTCAGCGCGTCATCGGCCCGCCGGCCTCAGCGGGCCGCGCACGAGGTCAGCACTCCACGGAGATGTAGAACGGCCTGTCGTACAGCGACGCCTGACCGTTCGAGGAGAGCAACCAGGTGTACACCGACACCGCGGTGCCGCCCCTCGTCAAGGCGCTGGCGTAGTCGCCGAACTCGTACCCGCTGGCAATCGGCGTGCAGTAGGTGATGTCCTGATCGAAGGTCACCGTGTAATGGCCCTGCGACACTCTCACCGCAGAGACGATCCGCGAGCTTCCGGTCGCGGCCGTGCCGTCCGCAGAGACCTTGCCGTGCATCTGCGGCGCGTAGTAGCCGGTGACGTCGATGACGACATGGGTGCTCGCGTCGAGGTTCTTGATGGTCAGGCCGGCGACACTATTCGGTGTGATGCCGATCGTCGCACCGCTGGATGCCGTCGTCGTGCCGTAGTTGAGCACGTTCGCCGTCGGCGCCGTGCCTCCGTACGCCCACGCGCGGATGGCGCCCTTGGCCGTCGGATTGACCGCGATCACGGTGGCCGCGATGGCCGTCGCCGACGTGGGGATGCCGCATCCGCCCGACTTGCCGCCCTGCGAAGGGTACAAGCCCGAACTCGTGACGGTGTAGCTGCGCGCCGCGTCCGCCGTGAAGCGGGTGCCGAAGACCCCCACGCCGGCGCGCGTGTCGATCATGCGGCACGGCGTGATGGCCACGAACAGCGACTCGGAACGCGCGGGCGCGTACTCCGCGGCCTGGATCGCTGCACCGCCCGGCGCCGCGACCACATCGGCCGGCGCCGCCACCGCGGGCGCATCGACCGGCGCCGCCACCGCGGGCGCGGGAAGGCCCGCGGCGGCGGCGAATCCGCCG
>JASGDZ010000006.1:0-3259 GCA_047606835.1 Microbacterium sp.
CACGGTGTGCAGCCGGTGCGCGATCACGAGCACCGTGCGCCCCGCGGTGAGCCGGTTGAGCGCCCGCTGCACGAGGTACTCCGACTCGGGGTCGGCGAACGCGGTGGCCTCGTCGAGCACGAGCACCGGCGTGTCGGCGAGGATCGCCCGCGCGATCGTGAGCCGCTGCCGCTCGCCGCCCGACAGCGCCGCGTCGGGGCCGAGCACGGTGTCGTATCCGTGCGGCAGCCGCAGGATGCGGTCGTGCAGCTGCGCCGCGCGCGCCGCCGCCTCGACCTGCGCGTCGCCGGCGTCGGGCACGGCGAGGGCGATGTTCTCGCGCACCGTGCCCTGCACGAGCTGGGTCTGCTGGAAGACGAACCCCACGCGCGCATACAACTCGTCGGCGGCGAGTGCGCGCAGATCCCGGCCGCCGACGCGGATGCCGCCGGCATCCACGTCGTGGAAGCGCGCGAGCAGCGCGGCAAGCGTCGACTTGCCCGAGCCCGACGGCCCCACGAGCGCGGTCACGGTGCCCGGCTCGAGGCGCAACGAGACGTCGTGCAGCACCGGCACCCCGGCGCGGTACGAGAACCCGACGCGGTCGAACTCGACGAGCCCGTCGGGCGCGGCATCCACGTGCTCGGCGGGCGCGGCGCCCAGCTCGTCCTCGTCGAGCGCGACCTGGATGCGACGCGCGGCGATCAGACCCGTGCGCAGCCCGCCGAGGCCGAACCCGATGCCGAGCAGACGCGAGCCGAACGTGGTGCCCAGCAGCAGGAACGGCAGCAGCGCGACCGGCGGCATGCCCCCTGTCGTCACGAGCAGCGTGCCGAACACGCTGATGAGGAGGAGGTACGTGCCGGGCCGGTTGACGAGGTCGAT
This sequence comes from Microbacterium sp., assembly GCA_047606835.1. GTDB lineage: Bacteria > Actinomycetota > Actinomycetes > Actinomycetales > Microbacteriaceae > Microbacterium. The sequence goes on from JASGDZ010000006.1 coordinate 865, forward strand.
GACCATCTTCTGGCCGGTGAGCGGCCGCTGCCAGTCGCCGAGGAACCGGACGTACTCCCCCAGTCGGGCCAGGAAGGTGGATGCCGCAGCCCCGCCGAACACGCGCACCACCGGCTGCCCCTCCAGGTACGCGCCGGCCTCGACGTTCATCCGCTCCGACCAGCGCATCGCCTCGGCGGGCTTCGTGCCCGACTGCACGACCATGATCCACATCGCGACGATGTACACCAACACGGGGATGAACAGCACGAGCGCGAGCCGCCCGTCGACTGCGAACAGGTAGACGAGCACCGCGATCGGCGCCACGACCGCCGCGACGGCGTCGGGCACCGCGTGGGTCACGAGGTAGTGCAGCGAGAGCGTGTCGTCCTGCACGAGCTGCTTGACGCCCCCCGAGCCGCGCGCGTCGAACCAGCCGAGCGGCACGCGCGCGAGCTTTCCCAGCAGCCGCTGCCGCAGGTCGCGGGCGAAGCCGGCGTCGACGGAGTGCAGCCACAGCATCATCGCCGACGAGAGCAGCACGCCCGAGCCCATGAGCACCACCGCCCAGATGCCGACCGTCCACAGCCGGGCCGGCTCGGCGCCCGCGAGCAACAGTCGCGACAGCTCGACGATGAGCACGAACGGCGCGAGCTGCACGAGGGTGACGAGCGCCTGCGCGACGCCGGCGGCGATGAGCGTGGGTCGTAGCCCAGCGATGAGCCGCCCGCCCGCCTGGGCACGCCACGCCCCGCGCGCGGGCTGGGGCTGCGTCGCGGTCAGGGGCGCGGCATCCGTCGCCGCTGCGGGCGCCGCCTCGTCGGCGGGCACGTCCTCCGGGATCGCCGTCGACCGGTTCGCGCCGAACGCGCGGCCGTAGAACCAGTACGCCTGCGCGTGCGTCTCCGAGCGCGGGAAGCCGAACTCGTCGCGCAGCCGCGTGCGCAGGTGCTTGAGCGACCCCGACTCGGGCGCCGCCCACGCGTACCAGTCCGACCAGTCGCGCGCCTCGATCGCGGCGGCGAGGGATGCCGGGCCCCGCCGCGGCACCCAGTGCACGTTCGCGCGCGGGTGCGAGGGGAGCGGGATGAGGCGGTCGTGCTCGTCGTGCTCTTCCAGGTAGACCTCGATCGGCACGTCGGCGGGGACCGTGGCGAGGATCGCGGCGATCGCCGGGATGGAGGCGGGGTCTCCGATCAGGAGGTACCCGGCGGGCAGCTCGCCCGGCACGTCGAAGCGCGTCGAGGCGAGCGAGGTCGCCTGCACGGTCGTCCCGGGCTCGGCGCGCTGCGCCCACGTCGACGCGGGGCCGGCGGGCTCGTGCAGCACGAAGTCGACCGCGAACGCGCCGGTGGCGACGTCGGCCTCGGCGATCGTGTAGCCGCGCTGGTGCTCCAGCTCGCCGCCGTCGGGGTCGGGGAACCAGAACCGCAGGTAGGCGGTCGGCGCGACCGTGGCGTCCGCCAGGAGCGTGGGCGACGTCATCCGCACCCGCAGGAAGTGCGGCGCGAGCAGTTCGGTGCCGGTGACCGTGACCTCGTGGTCGCGGGCGCCGAACGCCCGCATCATGACGCCGTTGTAGCCGCGCTTGGCCATACGCTCCCTCGTCCACGGCGCTCGGGTGCGCGCCGCGCTGCTAAGGGTAGCCTAACCTCCTATGACTGCCTACGGGAGCGGGAGCGGAACCGAGACGATCGTGACGATGCCGTCCAGTCCTTGATAGTCGCGGGCATTCGTTGTGAACAGCGGCAGGTCCTGTGAAGCCGCGATGGCGGCGATCATCTGATCGGCGACCCGCGACCGTGGCGAGCGACCGATGGATCGGACGGCGGCGGCGATGCGCCCATACACCCGGGCGGCGGCGGCATCGAACGGCAACGGGTCGAAGCCGCTCTCCGCACGTTGCAGGGTGTCCACGCGGCCCGCACGCGCCTCCGCGGTGATGTCGGCATGGACCGCGGCCGCCAATTCAGCGAGGGTGACCGCGGTGATGGCTCCGTCCACGGGGAGCGTGCGGGCATCCAGACCGGACCAGTGGATGAGGATGTTCGTATCCAAAACCCCCTTTGGCGGCCGAACGAACTCATCGCTCATACGGGTCGTCCATATACGGGTCGATGACTGCATCGATGTCGGCACGGAACTGATCCGGGTCCATCACCGGTAGACCACGGCCCAGAGCAATGAACTCCTCTGTCGGCACGAAGCGACGTCGCCTGCGCAACGGGATCAGCTCGCCGATCTCGCGGCCGTCTCGGGTTACTGTGAACGACTCGCCGCGCTCGACGGCATCCATGATCTCGCGCGAGCGCATGCGCAGGTCGCGCTGGCTGATGTCGTGCGGAAGGCTCATGTGGCATACGGTAGCACGCGATGGCACGGGTTTCAGCGGAAGTCGCGCGACCGGTGCTGCACG
>JASGDZ010000007.1:0-12543 GCA_047606835.1 Microbacterium sp.
CTCTTCGCCACCACGCACACCCGTCAACAGCGTCTCGTGGACCCGCGGGTTCTTCTGCCTGAGCGAGCCTGGTTTCACTCCCGGGCGTCGAGCGAGCGAAGCGAGAAGAATCGGGCTGAGCGGATGCCTCGAGCCGAGGCTCGTGTGACGGTGGGGCCGGTCGGCATCGGATTTCGTGCGCGACGGCACCCCACCTGACGTGCTCGATAGCCTCGCGGTGTGAACAACACGACCGCGGCCTATTCGAGCCGCGCAGCCGAGTACGCGGATGCGCTGGGTTCGATGAGCGCGATGCACCACGCCGACGTGCACCTCATCGAGACGTGGGCAGCTGCGACATCCGGCCGTCTCCTCGACGCGGGCTGCGGCCCTGGGCACTGGACGCACCACCTCGACAGCCGCGGCGCCGACATCCGCGGGATCGACCTCGTTCCGGAGTTCATCGATCGCGCACGCGCGACCTATCCCCGCGTGCGGTTCGACGTCGAGAGCATGGACGCCATCGACGAAGACGACGACTCCCTCGGCGGCGTCCTCTCATGGTTCTCGACCATCCATCACGAACCCTCGCGAATCACCGTCCCCCTCGCCGAGTTCGCACGGACCCTCCGACCGGGCGGAACCCTCCTGCTCGGATACTTCGACGGCGCCGAGTTGGATGCCTTCGACCACGCCGTGGTGCGCGCATATAGATGGCCCGCGGACGAGCTGTGCTCGGTCCTCGAAGAAGCCGGGTTCGACATCATCGAGACGCACCGACGGGCCGAGCGAGGTCGCCGTCCGGTCGGCGCCATCCTGTGCGAACTGATGCCTCACTGAGTTGCCGAGCACTATGCCTCCCAGGACGGACATCTCATGGGCCAAGATTCTGGACATCATTTTGGACAAAAACGGGGCATATAATTTATTCATGGCCTCGACCCGTCGCTACCTGGAGACTCATCCCTGGCTCACCTTCGTCCTTGACCTGAACCGTCTCGGACATCGGACCTGGCTTCTGCTCGGCGAGGCGGACTCGAAATGCAGCCACCTCGCTGGCGCGCCCCTGACGCCCGATGTCGCGGCTGAGTTGCACACCATCTACTTGAGCAAGGGCATCCACGGGACGACCAGCATCGAGGGCAACACCCTGACGGAAGCCGAAGTTCGGCAGCGGATCGAAGGAGACTTACCGCTACCTCGCTCACGCGAGTACCTCGGTACGGAGGTCGACGCGGTGCTCGCTCTCTGCAACGAGCTTGCCGCAGAGGTGCGGGACGGACGCACACCAGGGCTGACCGTCGAGCGGATTCACGAGTTCAATCGCCGGCTTCTGGAAGGCCAGCCCGCGAAGGATGACGTTGTTCCCGGTCAGACCCGCACGCATGGCGTGACCGTGGGCATCAGCTCATATCGTGGCGCCCCCGCGGAGGATTGCGACTTCCTGTTGGGGAAGATGGTTGATTGGTTGAACGACCTGCAGGCTCCAGAGAACCAACCAGAGCTTCGATTCCCGCTGGCGGTGCTCAAGGCGATCTTGGCGCATCTCTACATCGCGTGGATTCACCCATTCGGCGATGGGAACGGTCGGACTGCCCGACTGATCGAGTTCCAGTTGATGATCGAAGCGGGTGCCCCCACCCCGGCCGCTCATCTGCTCTCGAACCACTACAACAGGACGCGCGAGGCCTACCTCGTCGAGTTGGACAGGACGAGTCGAGCCACTGGCTTCCCCGTCGAGGGTTTCATCCTCTACGCCCTCCAGGGCCTCGTCGATGAGCTCCGCGAACAGATCGAGGTTGTGCGGGCACACCAGAAGGAAGTCATGTGGCAGAAGATCGTCCATGACAGCTACCGCGATGAGGACACCCCGGCGAAGCGCCGCCAGCGGCACCTGATCCTCGACATGCCTGCGGGTCAGACAGTTTCGCGCCTCAAGCTCCGCGAGGTGAGCGCCCGAGTGGCCGGCGAGTACGCGGGATCCGGGAGCAAGACCCTCACCCGAGATGTCAACGAACTGCTCAACCGCAAGCTGCTGCTCAAGAACGGTGCCGGCTACCTGGCGAACCGAGCGATCGTTGACGCCTTCCTACCCCCAAGACGTGGACGTGGAAGCTGAAGTGCTCGGTTGCGTCCAATAGCAATCATGCGTGTGCCCGCGCAGCGGCGGGGATGTCGCCCTTCCGTCACGCTCCGGTCACCCGGCATCCACGCTCCGGTCACCCGGTATCAACCCGGACTTTCGCGACTCCCGATACATGGATAGACTCGACTAGTCGAGCAGCGTTGCCGTTCGTCGGAATCTGGGGATGACGGCGAAGCTCACCGATTGGGACCGGTGGATGCTCGACTACGCGTGCGGCTGGGAAATCCGCACCTGGGGGAACTGGGGAATCTCATGACACGACTTCTTTTCGCACTGCCGGAAAGCGGAGCGGCTCGATGACCGCGGTCGACGACGCCGTCTCGGCGACGGCCTTCACACCGAGGCCCGCGGTGGTCTCGACGAACGCCTCACCGGCAGAGTTCGCGCCGCCCATGGCGGCGCCCCGCGCCACCGAGTCCGCTCCTGCGGCGCTCGTGGCACCGCGCAGCACGCCCGCGCTCGAGCGGCGGCGGCTCTGGGAGCGCCGCTACCGCCGGCGCCTGTGGTTCACGGACACGCTCGTCGTGGTGGTCGCCACGGTGATGACGAGCTTCGTGCAGCTGCAGATGCTCGCCCCCGCGCTGCTCGCCTCCGACCCGCTGATCCTGGCCCGCATCCCGGCCGCGGCCAGCGCGACCTGGCTCGTCGCGCTCGCGCTGTTCCACACGCGCGAAGCGCGCATCGCAGGCTCCGGCCCGACCGAGTACAAGCGGGTGGCGCACGCGTCCGGGCTGGCCTTCGGCATCCTGGCGATCGCCTTCATCGTCTTCCAGTGGCAGGGCATCCGCATGCAGCTCATGATCGCGCTGCCGGTCGGCCTGCTCGCGCTCCTGACCGGGCGGTGGGCGTGGCGCCAGTGGCTGCTGCACCAGCGCCGCTTCGGCCACTACGTCGCCCGCGCGGTCGTCGTCGGGCGCCCCGACGACGTCGAGTACGTCATCCGCACCCTCCATGAAGACGTCCGGCTCGGCTACGTCGTCGTCGGCGCCACGCTCGACGACGAGAGCACCGACGAGATCACCGTCGACGGGCAACCCTTCGCCGCCGTCGGCAGCCTCAACACCGTCGCGCAGACGGCGACCGAGCTCGGCGCCGACGCGATCATCGTGGCGAGCCAGCCGACCGGCGACCCCGACTTCATCAAGCGTCTCAGCTGGCAGCTCGAAGGGGCGGCCGCGGAGCTCGTGCTCTCCAGCCGGCTGGTGGATGTCGCGGGCCCCCGCATCTCGCTGCGCCAGGTGGAGGGGCTTCCGCTCATCCAGGTCGCGATCCCGACGTACGAGGGCGGCCGGCACCTGCTCAAGCGAGCGATGGACATCGTGGTGTCGAGCCTGGCGCTGATCCCGATCGGACTGCTGCTGCCGTTCCTGGCCCTGGCAATCAAACTCGACTCGCGCGGACCCGTGTTCTTCCGCCAGGAGCGCGTGGGACGCGACGGCCGGTCGTTCCGAATGGTGAAGCTGCGCTCGATGAAGACGAACGCCGAAGCAGAGCTCGCCGCCCTGCTCGAGGCGAACGAGGGATCGGGCCCGCTCTTCAAGATGAAGCACGATCCGCGCGTGACGCGCGTCGGGAGAGTGCTGCGCAAGTTCTCGCTCGACGAATTGCCCCAGTTCTGGAACGTGTTCGTGGGCGACATGAGCGTCGTCGGGCCTCGCCCGCCGCTGCCGAGCGAGGTCACCGCCTACGACGGGACGGTGTTCCGCCGCCTCTACATCAACCCGGGCATCACGGGCCTGTGGCAGGTCAGCGGCCGCAGCGACCTGTCGTGGGACGAAAGCGTGCGTCTCGACCTCCGCTACGTGGAGAATTGGTCCGTGATGAGCGATCTCATGATCATGTGGCGCACCGTCAAAGTGATGCTCAAGCCCGAAGGAGCGTACTGATGACGGCCTTCGCGCCTGCATCAGTGACCACGTCCACAACAACCATGTCAACCAAAACGCTGCACGTCGCGATGATCGGCACTCGGGGGGTGCCCGCCGCGTACGGCGGCTTCGAGACGGCTGTGGAGGAGGTCGGCCAGCGCCTCGTTGAGCGCGGTCACTACGTCACCGTCTACACACGCGGATCCGAACGCCGCGAACGCGAGTATCTCGGCATGCGCGTCGTGCATCTGCCCGCACTTCGGCAGAAGCAGCTCGAGACGCTGAGCCACACGACGTTGTCGACCTTGCATGCGGTCACGAGAAGAGCCCCGGATGCCGCGTTCGTGTTCAACGCCGCAAACTCCCCGCTTGTGCCGCTGTTGCGCGCACGTGGCATTCCGGTTGCTCTGCACATGGATGGCCTCGAATGGAAGCGCTCCAAGTGGGGTGCCCGGGGCAAGGCGTACTACCGATGGGCGGAGGAGTTTGGCGTGCGCTGGGCCGACGCGCTCATCGCGGACGCACCCGGCATCGCCGACTACTATCAGTCCGAGTTCGGTGTGCCGACCGAGCTCATCCGCTACGGCGCGCCGATCCTCGAGACGGCGCCGACAGATGGGGTCCGCTCGCTGGGGCTGGAGCCCCGTGGATACCACCTTGTCGTCGCTCGTTTCGAACCCGAGAACCACGTGCTCGAGATCATCGAGGGTTACCGCGCCAGTGCAGCGACGAAGCCGCTCGTGGTCGTCGGGTCCGCACCGTACAGCGCGGAATATACGCAGCGCATCCACACCGCGGCCGGAGACGACGCACGCATCCGATTCCTCGGCGGCGTGTATGACCAGGACTTGCTGGACGCGCTGTACTTCCACGCGTACGCCTACGTCCACGGCCACTCGGTGGGCGGCACGAACCCGTCCCTGCTGCGGGCGATGGGTGCCGGCACGGCCGTCATCGCGTACGACGTGAACTTCAACCGAGAGACGCTCGACGGGCAGGGCTGGTTCTTCGCGGATGCCGAGGACGTGCGCCGACAGTTCACCGATCTCGACGGTGACGCAACGTCCGTGTCCGATCTCGGATCCGCGATGCGGCAGAGGGCAGCGACCAACTTCCGCTGGGATGACGTCGCAACGGCCTACGAAGGCCTCGCGCTCACGCTCGCTGCCGGCGAAAGCTCTCACCGCGCCATGTCTCGCGCGCGTCGCGCGGAGAGCGGATTCGAGTCAGCATGATGAGGCGCGCCCGCCCCGGCGCCGGGCCTGCGCTGACGGTGCTGGCGGTGCACCCGGGTGCAGAGCTCTTCGGCTCCGACCGCATGTTCGCGGAGAGCGTCGAAGGATTTCGCGAGGACGGCGCCCGTGTCTTCGCCGTCCTCCCCGAGGAGGGCGCGCTCGCCAGTCAACTCCGTGACGTGGGGGCGGAGATCCTCATCACGGACACCCTGGTGCTGAGAAAGGCCCTCCTCGCTCCACACGCATGGCCGACACTGATCCGCGACGCGTGGCGCGGCTGGCGAAACGCGTCCGAGGTGATCCGACGGGTGCGGCCGGACGTGGTCTACGTCAGCACCATCACGATCCCCCTGTGGCCGCTCGTCGCGCGCCACCATCGCGTGCGGGTGGTGACCCACGTCCACGAGGCGGAACGCTCCGGAAGGCGCATCGTGAACGTGGCGCTCTACGCGCCTCACCTCGCGGCCAGCCAGCTGATCGTGAACAGCCAGTTCAGCCTGCAGACGATCGAGAGTTCCATCCGCCGGATCGCGCAACGGGCCCATGTCGTGTACAACGGCGTCGCGGGCCCCTCGGCCATCGAGGAGCCGCCCCGCTCCATCTCGGGTCCGTTCCGCATCTGCTACGTCGGCCGCCTCTCCCCCCGCAAGGGTCCGGACCTCATCCTCGACGCGGTGGCCCAGCTATCCCGCGACGCGGGCCGATACCGCGTCGACGTGGTCGGCACGGCGTTCCGAGGGTATGAGTGGTACGAGCAGGACCTCACTGCCATGGCTGACCGGCTGCCCGACAACGTCGATGTGCGATTCCACGGCTTTCAGACCGACATCTGGCCATTCCTCGCGGATGCCGACGTGCTCGTCGTTCCCTCCCGGCTGGACGAGCCGTTCGGGAACACGGCGGTGGAGGGCATCCTCGCACATCGGCCGGTGGTCGTCAGCGATACGAGCGGTCTTCGCGAAGCCGCCGGTGGATATGACACGGCGATGCTCGTCGCACCCAACGATGCGGACGCTCTCGCCAACGGGCTTCGGGCGGTCATCGCGCGGTGGGACGAACTGTCCACGGCGGTCGGCGAATCCGCCGACCGCGCGCATCGCCGCCACGCACCGGAAACCTACCGGAACAACGTCAGCGCAATCGTCCTCGCGTCAACCTCTTCGATTACGCCCGCCATTGCCCCGTGAGAAAGCCCACTCCCTCGACGAGGGGAGTGCGAGCGCGGACGCGCGCACGAATACTAGACTGATCTCGACAGGGGAGAGGCCGTGGACCTGAAGGACTATGTTGGCGCGCTCAAACGACGGTGGTATTTCTTGGTGGCGCTCACCCTCCTAGGTGGCGCACTCGCCTACGGATACGGCGCTCTTCAACCCGAGCAATATCGCGCAGAGGCCAACGCGTTCGTCTCATCCCAGCGCGGCGAAACGGTGAGCGAGCTCGTTCAGGGGAGCCAATACACCGCGAATCTCATGCAGTCCTACGCGCGGCTGGCGCTCACGCCGTCGGTGCTCAACCCGGTCATCGACGAGATGGGACTCGACCTGACCCTGGTGGATCTTCAGGCCAAGCTCACCTCCGAGGTGGAGTTGAACACCGTGATTCTCAGCATCTCCGCAATCGATACGGATCCGCAACGGGCGGCGGACATCGCCAACAACGTGGTCGACTCGCTCGCCGAAGCAGTCCGCCAGCTGGCCCCCCAAGATGCCGACGGGAATCCGTCAGTGGCATTGACGACCGTGACGACGGCGACGCCACCGACCGTGCCGTTCGCCCCGAACAAGTCACTGCTCGCGGCGACGGGCGCCCTGGTGGGATTGATCATCGCCATCCTCTACGCGGTGCTCAAGAGCGCTTTCGACACCCGTATCCGCGACGAGGAAGACATCGCGCGGATTGCCGACGTGCCCATTCTCGGCACGACGCCGGCTCGCCGCCTGTGGCGGCGGGGCGGCGCTCGTCCGGCAGCAGTCGAATGGCAGCGCTCGGCGAGCACGCGCGAGGCGTTCCGCCGCATCGCCGCCAACCTCGACTTCGCAGACCTCGATCGTCAGCTGCGCGTTGCGGTCGTCACCTCGGCGCTCCCGGCAGACGGAAAGACCACCACTTCCGCGTACCTGGCGCTCGCTCTCGCTGAGCGAAACCACCGAGTGCTGGCGATCGACGGCGACCTGCGTCATCCCCGGCTCGGTGAGGTGTTCGGGGTCTCCTCCGATGTCGGCCTCACATCGGTTCTCCGGCAGCAACTGCCCCTCGAGGATGCCGTGCAGCCCATCGCCGACCGGAACGTCGACGTCCTCGCCAGCGGGACCCGCCCGCCGAACCCGACCGAGGTCCTCAACTCACAGGCGATGAAGACGCTGCTCGACCAGGCCCGCGAGCGCTACGACTTCGTCGTCATCGACTCGGCGCCCGTGCTGGCCGTCAGCGACACGCTCACGCTCTCCCGCGTGATCGGCGCGACCATCCTCGTCGGCCGATACAACGCCACGCGGCGCCAGAACCTCCGATCGGCGATGGAGTCGATCGAGAGCACAGGGGCTCGGTTGCTGGGCGTGGTTCTCAACGCCATTCCCGAGAGCCGCCATTCGCTGAGCTACTACGGCGAAGAGCAGCTCCTGCTCGATCGCGCGCACGACGACACGGCGGCGAGCGGAGTGCGCACGTTCCTCTCCCGGCGATCACGCACGAACCCGAACACAACCGAGAAAATAGGCTCGGGCAACGGTTCTCCGGCGCCCGAGCCGGACAGCGTTCAATAGGACACCGTGAGCGGGACCTACACGCTGACATTCCGGGAGCACCGGCACGGCGGCGACCGGAACGTCTGGCGGGACCTCAGCATCGCGCTGGCTCTGCTGACGCTGTTCATGCTCGCCGCACGGATCTTCCTCGGACGCGGCGTCACGATCGGCCACATCATGGCGCTGGCGACCCTGCCCGTGTGGATCGGCTACGTCGTGCGCGGCCGCCGCGGCCGCCTCATCGTGATTCTGACGCTGTTCGCGCTGGCCAATGGCGTCTGGCTGACGGCCGTCTTCGCACCCACGCACGACGTCAGCGATCTCGAGCTCGCGACCAACATCGCCGAGCTCCTCTCGGTCGTTCTGACCATCGGCGTCTTCCTGTGGGCGTGCGCACTCGTCCCGATCTGGGTGGCCGCCACGTCGGTCGGCGTGGGACTGGTCTTCAGCGCCGTCAGCCGGCCGGCGTTGTTCCTCGAGAACCCCTGGAAATACGCTCTCGGCCTTCCGATCGCGGCTCTTCTGCTCGCCCTCGCGACGGCCTTCAACCGGCGCCTGGCGGAGCTGCTCGTCCTGATCGCGCTGGCGGGCGCGTCCGCAGCGATGGACTCACGGTCCTTCTTCGGCGTCTTCGCCATCGGCATCCTCCTCACCATCTGGCAGATGCTGCCCGCCAGACGACGAACGACCTCGTTGGAAGTCCTCTTGACGGTCGCGGCGCTCGCGCTCGTCGTCTACGTCGTCGGAACCACCCTGCTGCTGGAGGGGTACCTGGGCGAGGCCGCGCAGGAACGATCCCTCTTGCAGCAAGAGCGCGCTGGATCGGTGATCGTGGGAGGCCGCCCCGAGATGGCGGCGACGGCGGCGCTGTTCCTGCACAACCCGCTCGGCTTCGGTCCGGGCACGCTCGTGACGCCGACGGAGCTGCTCGCGGCGAAGTCCGGCATGTGGGCGATCAACTACGACCCGGAGAACGGGTGGGTGAACAACTTCATGTTCGGCGATCGGATCGAGCTCCACTCGACGCTCGGTGACCTGTGGGCGTACTGGGGCATCGCGGGCATCGTGTTCGTCGTCGTGGCTCTCGTCATCCTGATCCAGCGAGTGAGCGTCGATCTCGCCGACCGGTCGGCGAGCGCGCTGCTGGTGTTCACGGTGATCATCTCGATCTGGAACCTGGCCTTCAACCCGACCTACTCGTCGCTGCCGTACTTGGCGCTCGCCCTCGGACTCGCGCTGGCTCCCCGACCCGTCAGCGCCGCCGGCGGCCCAGAGCCCGAAGTCCGAAGTCGGCGACGATCGAGAAATCCCTCCGCGCCGATGTCGACAGCAGAGCCACGACGCTGAGGTAGGCCGCCGCGGCGCACAAGCTCGCCACGATCGTCAGGACAGGCGGCCAGCCCGCAAGCGTCACGAGCCAGGACACGACACCGGCGGGGATACTGACGGTGACGAGGATGCGCACGGTGTTCAGCAGCAGCGGGCGCACGCGGATCCCGGCGACACGGCACGACCAGATCAGCGAGATGATCCAGTGCAACGAGTAGGCCACCGTGCTCCCCACCGCGACGCCGACCGCTCCCCATGGCACCCCGGCGACGATCACGAGGATCATCAGCGGCCTCGTCACGAGATACATCCTCAGTTGGGCGCCGGTGTGGCCGCTGGCGAGGAAGATCCAGTAGGAGATCTGCGAAACCGCTCGCAGCACTCCACCGAGTGCCAGAACGGCGAAGATCGGGACAATGGGCAGCCACTCAGAGCCAAAGACGATGAGCACGATGTCCTCGGCCAGGCTCGCCGCGAGGGCGAAGACGGTGGCGGTGACGTAGCCCCCCACGATCTGCGCGCGCAGCAAGTATCGCTCGAACCTCAAGACGTCGTCGTGCACGCGCGAGAGCACCGGAAGCGCTACGCGCGTCATCGGCGCATTGATCTGTCGCAGCGGGGCCATCAGCAGCTGATAGGCGCGGTCATAGTAGCCGAGAGGCGTCGCGCCCCAGGCGACGCCGATCGCGATGTTGTCGATGTTCTTCGTGAGGTAGGCGATGACCTGGGTGCCGAAGAGCGAGACGCCGTACTTCATGAAGTGGCGGATCGATACATCGCGTCGCGGCATCCCGGGCAGCCACCGCGCTGCGGAGACGGAGAGGCCGAGGAGGACGGCGAGAGATACAAGCTGCTGGGCCACCAGCGCCCAGTAGGCCGCGCCCGTGAGCGCCATGGCCACTGCGACCGCCAGCGCAACGGTGGGGCTGACCATCTCGATGACCGCCATCTTGCGGAACATCAGGCGACGGGACATGTCCGCCGTGTATTGCGTTACCAGTCCGCTCAGCGCGAAGGAAGCGGCCAGTGCGATCACGACCGGCACGACGCGGTCATCGCCGTAGAGGAGGGCGATCAAGGGCGCCGAGGCCGCGACGACGGCCGCGGACCCGACGCCGAGCCCCGTGTTCGCCCAGAAGAGGTTGGTGCGCTCCGCCGTCGAGACGGACTTGGCCTGGATCGCGGCGCTGGAGAGGCCGAAATCACGGAAGATCTCGGAGATGCCGATGACCGAGAGCACCATCGCGATGAGGCCGAAGTCGTCGGGCGACAGCATCCTCGCCAGCAGCATCGTCGCGATCAGCTGGAGAACGGTCTTGTACAGCTGCGCAAGAAGGGTGATGCTGGCTCCGCGCGCCGCGGCATCGCCCAATGCGACCGGTTCTGCCACGCTGTTTCCCCCCAGACCTTCAGCCTCCCCCACCCTAGCGCCCCCGGCAGAACGACAAGGATCGGCGGTGGCGGTCCCCGTAAACTGGTGGTTCAGAGCTTCATCATGGCGACTCAGTGGCGGGGGACGACGAACCGTATGGATACACGGCCGGACTCGGCGAAGTCAGTAGTCGTCTCACTCGCGACGTTCCGTCGACCGGCAGAACTACGGGCGATCCTCCCCGCGCTCATCGCGCAGGTGGAGGATGCCGGATACCCCGCCCGCATCGTCGTCGTCGACAACGATCCCGCAGGCGGCGCGAGAGAGGTCGTCGATGCGCTGGCGAGCAGCGAGCTGTTGACCTATCTGCACGAACCGCGACCGGGCATCTCAGCGGCCCGCAACGCGGCTCTCGACAACGCCCGTGGCGATGACGCGATCGTGTTCATCGATGACGACGAGATGCCCGAGGACGGTTGGCTGGACGCGCTCGTCTCGTACTGGCTCGCCGAGCGGCCGACCGCGGTCGCCGGCCCCGTCAGGTCAATCTTCTCGGGCGATCCTCCGGACCCGTGGGTCGCATCGAGCGGAGTCTTCTCGCGGCGACGCTTGGCCACCGGCACGGTGATCAGAGGGGCCGCCACGAACAACCTCCTCGTCGATCTCGGCTTCCTCCGAGAACACGGGCTCGCGTTCGATGACCACCTGGGACTGGTCGGCGGCTCTGACACTCTGCTCACTTATCAGATCACTACCGCGGGCGGCGTCATCCACTGGTGCGACGAGGCCGAAGTCTCCGAGGTGGTTCCCGCGTCACGGCTGACTCGGCGCTGGGTTGTGCGCCGGGCAACGCGGACGGGGGCATCCTGGGCCCATGCCACTCTCGAAGTGGCGACGCCACGGCAGCGACCTCGCGTCGCGGCGAAGATGCTGGCGACCGCGGCCGTGCGCCTGCCTCAAGGCCTCGTCACGTACGCTTTCGGCACGATCACTCGGCGTCCGGCCTTGGCCGCCAGGGGGATGATTCGTGCCGCATCGCACGTCGGTGCTGTAGGTCGGCTGCTGAACCTCAGAGTCCGCGAGTACAAACGCTGACGACCACCCGGTTCCGCCGTGCGTAGGACCGAGTGGGTGGCGCGCGGCGGGCCGTCTCTCCGACATCGTCGCCCAGCACTGGCCGAGCACGCCAGGATACGGTGCGAGGGCGGATGGGGAATCGGTCCCCACCCGCCCTCGCATCGATCGGTCAGTCGACGGGAACGGCTGACAGCGACGCGACGCGCAGCGTCTGCGGGGTGTTGGAAACCCCCGACCCGACGTAGAGTCCCACTCCTACGCCACCGGCCGACTGAAGCGCAGCGGTCGAGTCGGTGGTGGACACCTGCCAACTCGTCGGCTCGGTCGTACCGACCTTCCAGACCTTCGCGCGGATCGTCGTCGGGCTCGTGCCGAACGCCTGAACCCGCACGTTTACCGTATCGGCCGCGGCGATCGTGAGGCCGGAGACGGTGGCCGAGGTCATGGTCGTGTCACCGCGCCTCAGCTGAAGCTGCACCGCACCGGCGGCCGATATCGATAGCCGCGCCTGATAGTCGGACGACCCCACACGACGAGCGATGAACGACACGTAGTTGCTGCCGCCGGTCGGAAGCGCATCGATCGAGAACACCGAGGAAAGATCCGTGGAGGTCGACGACACGCTGTTCAGGTACGCCGTACGGGTGACGCCCGCGTTCGCGTTGATCACGCCGTTGCCGCTGGCCACCGAGAACTGCGATGCCGTGCCGCTGAGCGTCCAGGCGCCACCGGTCGTCGCCGAGCCCCACCCGCTGCTCACCGTCCGGTCGAACTCATCAGCCGCGAGCAC
>JASGDZ010000008.1:0-11802 GCA_047606835.1 Microbacterium sp.
TGAAGAGCGGCGAAGCGGCCTGACCGATGGGAGGCCGTTCATGAGCACCGGGTCCACGCACCCTGTCACCTTGTTCACTGGTCAGTGGGCTGATCTTCCGTTGGAGGAGGTGGCTCGGCTCGCGGCTGGCTGGGGGTATGACGGTCTGGAGGTCGCGGCGTCGGGTGATCACCTCGATCTGAGGCGTGCGGACGAGGACGATGTCTATGCGCGCTCGCGTCTGGAGATCCTCGACCGGCATGGGCTGAAGGTCCATGCGATCTCGAACCACCTCGCCGGTCAAGCGGTCTGTGACGTGCCGATCGACTTTCGTCACCGGGCGATCGTGCGTGACTACGTGTGGGGCGACGGTGACGCCGAGGGAGTGCGTCGGCGTGCCGCCGAGGACATGAAGCGTGCTGCGCGGGTGGCTCGAAAGCTGGGTGTCGACACCGTGGTCGGGTTCACGGGCTCTGCGATCTGGCCGTACGTCGCGATGTTCCCGCCGGTGCCGGCGTCGGTCATCGACGCGGGGTTCGAGGATTTCGCGAACCGGTGGAACCCGATCCTTGACGTGTTCGACGCGGAGGGCGTGCGGTTCGCGCACGAGGTGCATCCGAACGAGATCGCGTACGACTACTGGACGAGCGTGCGCACGTTGGAGGCGATCGGCCGTCGTGCGGCGTTCGGCTTCAACTGGGACCCGTCGCACATGATGTGGCAGAACATCGACCCGGTCGGGTTCATCTGGGACTTCCAGGACCGGATCTATCACGTCGACTGCAAGGACACGCGGCTGCGTCCGCGGAACGGCCGTGCCGGTGTGCTGGGCTCGCACCTGCCGTGGGGTGATCCGCGCCGGGGCTGGGACTTCGTCTCCACGGGCCGCGGTGATGTGCCGTGGGAGGATGCGTTCCGTGCGCTCGATGCGATCGGCTACACCGGTCCGATCTCGATCGAGTGGGAGGATGCCGGCATGGACCGGCTGCACGGCGCGGCCGAGGCGGTGCGGTATGTGCGGTCGTTGCTGTGGCCGGCGCCGGAGGCATCCTTCGACGCCGCATTCTCGAATCAGTAGCGGGCAGGTGGATGCCGACGTGAAGCTCTCCGAGCGGCTGAGCGCTCGCCTTTCGGCCGAGGGCCTCAGGCGCTCGTTCGCCGCGTTCCGCATCGTCGAGTATCGGCGCTGGGGGATCGCCCAGTTCATGTCCTCGACGGGGACGTCGGCCGCGCAGGTCGCCATGGCCTGGCTCGTCGTCGTGCTCGGCGGCGACGGCATCACCCTCGGGGTCGTGACGGCCTGCATGATGCTGCCGACGCTGGCGCTCGGTCCGGTCGCGGGCATGCTGGTCGACCGGTTCACGCGCAGGGCCGTGCTGCTGGCGACCGCCTCGGCGCAGGCGCTGATCGCCGTCGCCCTCGCGACGCTCGCCTTCACCGGCGCCGTGCAGGTGTGGTCGCTGATGGTCCTCTCGCTGCTGCACGGCCTCGCCTTCGCGGCCGACAACCCCGCGCGGCAGCTGCTCGTGCTCGACCTCGTCGGGCGCGACCAGGTGACCAGCGCGGTCGGCATGAACGAGGTGCTGATCAACAGCGCGCGCATCGTGGGCCCCGCCGTGGCCGGCCTGATCCTCGTCGTCGGCGACCCCGCGTGGTGCTTCGTGTTCCATGCCGTCTCGCTCGTGCCGGCGATCGTGGTGCTGCTCACGCTGCGCACGAGTCGACCTGCGGGCGGCGAGGCGCACCGCGCGTCGGCCGCGGAGCGGCAGGAACCCGCCGAGGAGCCGCCGTCGAGCGCCTGGCGGTTCGTCGCGACGAGCGCCCCGATCCGGTCGACGCTGCTGCTCGCGGTGTGCGCATCGGCCAGCTTCAACATCGCCGTGGTGATCCCGCTCATCGTCGCCGACGTGTTCCGCGCGGGCGGCGGCACCTACGGGGCGCTGGCCATGGCGTTCGGGCTCGGCGCGCTCCCGGGTGCGATCCTGTCGGCCACCGGGCCCACGACGCCGCGCGGCAGCGAGATCCGCGTCCTCGCGCTCCTCATGGGCGCCCTCGTGCTGCTGTCGGCGGCCGCGCCCGTGCTGCCGTTCCTCTTCGCGGGGCTCGCGCTCGTCGGTCTCGTCGTCATGTGGTTCATCGCCCGCGCGAACGCGTTCGTCATGCTCGGCACCCCCGCCGCGATCCGCGGCCGGGTGATGGGGTTCTGGGCGATGGCGCTGCCGGGGTCGAACGTCGTGACCGGGCTCCTCGTCGGGGGGCTCGCCGATCTCACCGACCCGAGGATCGCGTACGCCGCGGTGGGGCTCGCCGCGGTCGCGACCGCCGTCGTGTGCTGGCGCGGGCTCCGGCCCGTGGAGTGACCGCCCCTCAGAGCGTTCGGGCGAACGGGTCGAAGCCGGCCGGCACCACGGGAACGGGCCCGACCGTGCTGTCGATGCGGACGCTCTGGCCGCTGTCCGCCGACTCGCCGGCGGACAGCATGATGTCGAGCACGTGATAGGCGAGCTCGCCGCTGGCGACGTGCGGGCGGTCCTCCGCGATCGCGCGCACCATGTCGACCACGCCGAGCCCGCGCCCGGGGCCCACGCCCTGCTGCTCGATCTCGATCCACTCCTGCGACATGTCGCCGCCGTCGCGGATCTCGCTCAGCGGTGCCACGACCGCGATGCGGCCTGCGAACCTGTTCGGGTCGGGGAGCACGATCGACGCGTCGGTGCCGTGGATCTCCAGGACGCCGTGGCGTTCCA
Organism: Microbacterium sp.; assembly: GCA_047606835.1. Taxonomy (GTDB): domain Bacteria; phylum Actinomycetota; class Actinomycetes; order Actinomycetales; family Microbacteriaceae; genus Microbacterium. Next base: position 2,727 of record JASGDZ010000008.1, read on the forward strand.
GCGCGGAGTCGAAGCTCAGCAGCGACTGCGCCTGCTGGCCCCCCTCGAACGCCGTCAGCACCGAGACCGTCGTCGGCACCTCGACCGGGAACGGCGTGCCCGCGAGCGGTCCGAGCCGCGGCGCGCGCTCGGCGCGCGGCTTCGTGCCGAGCGCGACGACGCGGTCGGCGGGCCCGAACAGGCTCACCAGCGCGCTGAAGTAGTAGGGGCCCATGTCCATCAGGGGTCCCGCGCCGTGCGCGAAGAGGAACGCGGGGTTCGGATGCCACGCATCCGGCCCCTGGGTCTGGAACTGCGTCTGCGCGAACAGCGGCGTGCCGATGACGCCGTCCTGGATCGCCCGTTTGGCGGTCTGGAAGCCCGGGCCGAGGAGCGTGTCGGGGGCGCCGCCGACGCGCACGCCCGCGGCGGCGGCCTGCTGCAGGAGCGCCGCGGCGCCGTCTCGCGAGAGCCCGAGCGGCTTCTCGGTCCACACGTGCTTGCCCGCGGCGACCGCCGCCGAGGACACCTCGATGTGGGCGTCCGGAGTGGTGAGGTTCACGACGAGGTCGATGTCGGGGTGTGCGAGCACGTCGTCGTTGGTTCCCCACGCGGGGATCCCGTGCTTCTGGGCCTGCGCGCGGGCCCGGTCCAGATCGAGGTCCGCGAGCATGACGACGCGCACGTCGGGGAACGAGCCGAGGTTCTCCAGGTAGGTGTCGCTGATGACCCCGACACCGATCAACCCGACGCCGACGGGGCCGCTCATGCGACGAACCCGCCGCCCTGCAGGAATGCGAGGCTCGCCGCGATGTCGTCGAAGACGTCGCCGGGCGGCCGGTCGTATTCGATGACGGCGTACTTCACGTCGCTCGCGGCGCGCAGCGCGTCGGCGAGCGGCACCTCGCCGGTGCCGGCGTGGCGCTGATCGAGGCTGTCCGATCCGAACGCCGGGGCTCCGGGGGCCCACGGATTGCTCGCGGGGACGACGCCGTCCTTCACGTGCACCGCGGTCAGCCGCGACCCCAGGCGGGAGACGAGCGCGGGCACGTCCTGTGCGCCGGCGAGCGCCCAGAACAGGTCGAGCTCGAGCTCGACGCGGTCGTCGGCGAGCTCGACGAACCGCTCGTACGCGGTGACGCCGTCGAAGTCGGCGATGAACTCCTGCGCGTGGTTGTGGTACCCGACCGACAGCCCGAACCCGGCGGCGACGTCGGCGAGGCGGCTCAGCCGCTCGGCGATGTCGGCCACGCCGTCGGCGGTGAGCCAGCGCGCCGGCTCGACGAACGGGTCGATGACGGTGTGGATGCCGATGGTCGCCGCCGCCTCGAACACCACCTCGGGCGCGGGGGTCGGGATCGACCCGTCCGGGGTCCACAGCTCGTCGGAAAGCAGCGGCGCGTGACCGGTCGGCGAGGCGAGCCCGCTGGCATCCAGCGCCGCGCGGATCTCGTCCGGCCGGTCGACGAACGCGAACGCCTCGACGCTGCGCAGCCCGATGGCCGCGAGCCTGTCGAGCGACCCCTGCGGATCGGCGGTGAACTGATCGGCGAGCGTGTACAGCTGGACGGACGCTTCGGGAAGTGACATGAGACCTGCCTTGCCTGTTTCGAACCCGGGGAACCGGATGCGGGCAACTGTACCGAACTCGTCGCGGTGCGCGGACGCGCGCCGTCATGCCGTCGCCCGCACCTCGAACCCGCGCTCGCCGGTGGTGAAGGCGTCCGTCACCCGCGCGGCGTCCACGCGCGATCCGGGCGGGCCGCCCGCCATCCAGGCGAGCACCTCGTCGACCTGTTCGGGGGTGCCCTCGACCTCCGCCTCCACGGTGCCGTCGCGACGGTTGCGCACCCAGCCGCTCACGCCGGCCTCGTCGGCGATCAGGCGCATCGTGTAGCGGTAGCCGACGCCCTGGACGTCGCCGCTCACGATCACGTGCACGCGTCTCATCCCTCCATCGTGCCGTGCGGCTCCGGCGTGCGGAAGCGCAGCGCTGTCGTGCGCGTTCGCGAGCCTCGGCGCGCGGCGTTCAGCGCGGCAGCACGAGCGACACGGCGAGCGCGACCATGACGAGCGCGATGACGGCGTCGAGCACACGCCATGCGCGCGGCGTCGACAGCCAGCGCGACAGGTACCGCGCGCCCACGGCGAGCCCGAGGAACCACAGCACGCTGCCGAGCACCGCGCCCGCAGCGAACGCCCAGCGCGCGTCGCCGTGCGTGCTGGCGACCGTGCCGAGGAGGAACACCGTGTCGAGGTACACGTGCGGGTTGAGCCATGTGAGCGCGAGGCACGTGAGGGCGACGGGCAGAGCGCGGGCGGGGGCGACATCCGTCTCCCGCACCTGGAGCGCCCGACCGCTGGGCCGCCAGGCGCGGTGCGCCGCGAGGAGGCCGTAGCCCACGAGGAAGGCCGCGCCCGCCCAGCGCACGGCCTCGACGAGCCACGGCACGGCCTGCAGCACGAGGCCCACCCCCGACACGCCGAGCACGATGAGCACGGCGTCGGACGCGGCGCAGATCGCGGCCACGAGCAGCACGTGCTCGCGCCGCAGCCCCTGACGCAGCACGAAGAGGTTCTGCGCGCCGATCGCGACGATCAGCGACAGGCCGAGACCGAGTCCGGCGAAGGCGGCGAGGGGCACGCCTTCGACGGTAGGCGCGCGTGCGGGCGAAGCTCAACCCGCGAGGCGCGCCGCTCAGTCGTCGCCGATGCGCAGCACGAGCTTGCCTCGCGTGTGCCCCTTCTCCAGCTTCGCGTGGGCGGCCGCGGCGTCCCGCAGCGCGAAGACCTCGTCGACGTGCACGCGCAGCGCGCCGGAGTCGATCAGGCGACCCACGGTGGACAGCGCGACGCCGTCGGGGACGACCTTGTAGTGCGTCGCGCGAACGCCCGCCTCGGCCGCCGCCGCGGCATATCCCGGCCACGAGCCGGACGGCACGATGACGTACAGTCCGCCCGGCCGCACCACCTGCAGCGAGCGCGTGCCGGTGTCGTCGTGCGCGTTGCCGACGAGGTCGATCACGACGTCGACGTCGCCGACGACCTCCTCGAAGCGCGTCGTCGCGTAGTCGATCACGACGGCCGCGCCGAGCTGCCGGAGCCACGACGCGTTGTGCGCCGACCCCGTCGCGGTCACGTGCGCGCCGAAGTAGGACGCGAGCTGCACGGCGAAGTGACCCACGCCGCCGCTGCCGGCGTGGATCAGGATCCGCTGTCCCTCGTGCGCGCGGGCGATCTCGACGATGAGCCCCCACGCGGTGAGCGCCGCGAGCGGGACGCCGCCCGCCTCGGCGTGCGACAGCGACGACGGCTTGCGGGTGACCGACTGCGACGGGACGACGACGTACTCGGCGTAGGTGCCGCCGGTGCGGGGGAACGGCACCATCCCGAACACCGCCGTGCCGGGCTGCAGCGGATGCGACTCGTCGGGCGCGGTCACCACGACTCCGCTGAAGTCGTAGCCGAGCACGGCGGGATACGAGCCGATCGCGCTCGACACCCCGCCGCCGGCACGGGTCTTGGCGTCGATGGGGTTGACGCCCGCAGCGACGACGCGCACGAGCAGCTCGCTGAGCACGGGCGCGGGAACGGGCACGGACGCCTCGTGCAGCACCTCTGGCGGGCCCGGCTCGTCCACGACGGCGGCGCGCATGGTCTCGGGCGGCGGGGCGACTTCGACCGTTGTGGCGCCGGACGACGGCGCGGGCAGGGGGGACCGGAATCTCACGCCCCCAGTCAATCGCGCCTTCGTCACAGCCGTGTTACGTGCGGGCTACCGATGCGTGCGGGCTCCCGCCGCCCGGGCCGGCGGCCGGTCGCTCGTCCGCGACCAGCGCGTGCAGCAGGCGGGTGAGCGACCGGATGTCGTCGAGCTCCCACTCGCGCAGCGCCGCGTGCAGCGGGCTCTTGCGCGACGACCTCGCCGCCTCGAGCCGGGCGAGCCCGTCCGCCGTCGGCGAGAGCAGGCTCGCCCGCCGGTCGTGCGGATCGGGCGTGCGGTGCACGAGTCCGAGCTGCTCCAGCTCCCGGATCGTGCGGCTCAGCTGCCCCTTGTCCATCAGCATGGTCTCGGCGAGCACGGAGGGCGTCACCGCCTCCCGGCGCACGATCGTCGCGAACACCTTGTAGGCGCCGGGGAGGAGCCCCGGGCTCACGCGCTCGGCCTGGGCGGCGATGAGTCCGCGCACGCGGAGGAAGAGTCCGGCGAACTGCGTCTCCAGGTCGCGCACGGCGTCCGCGCGCGCCTGCGGGGTCTCAGCCATCGTCCCGGCCTCGGCGCCGAGACGACGCATCCGCCGGGGCATCCGTCTCGCCGACGAGCGTCGCCATGCCCTCGGGCACGGACACCGTCGCGAGATCGGCCTCCGACGCCTGCATCCGCTCGCTCGTCGTCATGCGCGTGAGCGGCTTGTTGGGCAGGAACACGACCGCGACGAGGCTCAGCACCGCGAACGGCACGGCGATGAGGAACGAGTGCGAGATGCCCTGGGCGTAGACGTCCTCGAAGATCACGCGCAGCGCCTCGGGCATCGCCGAGACCTTGGGCAGCGTGCCGGACTGCAGCTGCTCGCCCCAGTACTGCGCCTTGTCGCCGAGGCTGACGAGCGCCGCGGCGATGTCGTCCTTGCGGTCGACGACGAGGTCGGACACGCGGGATGCCAGGGCGGCGCCCATCACCGACACGCCGATCGTGCCGCCCAGGCTCCTGAAGAAGGTCACACCCGAGCTCGCGACGCCGATCTCGGTGGGCTTGGACGTGTTCTGCACGACGAGCACGAGGTTCTGCATCGTCATCCCCACGCCCGCGCCGAGCAGGAACATGTAGAGCGAGACGAGAGCGAAGTTCGTGTCGTAGTGGATCGTCGACAGCAGGGACGAGCCCGCGATGAGCAGCACGGCCCCGACGAGGAGATACGGCTTCCAGCGCCCGAACCTCGTGATGACGGCGCCGACTCCCATCGACGCGACGAGCAGGCCCGCGATCATCGGGATCGTCATCAGGCCGGCCTCGGTCGGAGAGGCTCCGCGCGCGAGCTGCATGTACTGGCTGAGGAACACCGACGCGCCGAACATCGCGATGCCCGTCGCGATCGAGGCGACCACGGAGAGCGTGAACGTGAGGTTGCGGAAGAGGCTGAGCGGGACGAGCGGCTCCTTGGAGCGCAGCTCCACCATCACGAACAGGATGCCGGCGAGCGCCGCGCCGCCGACCATCCACGCGGTCGTGAAGCTCCACCAGTCGTTGTTGGCGGTGTCCCACCAGTCGGACGTCGGGTTCGTGCCGGCGTTGGTGACCCAGATCAGCAGCAGCGCGACGGCGGTCGCCAGCAGCACGATGCCCACGTAGTCGATCGACACCGCGCGCTTGGCGTGACGCGGGACGTGGAGGGTCTTGTGCACCATGATGAGCGCCAGGACCGCGATGGGGAGGGCGATGAAGAAGTTCCACCGCCAGCCCCACGCATCCGTGACGACGCCGCCGAGGAGCGGCCCGCCGACGGTGGCGACTGCCATGACGGCGCCGAACAGGCCCATGTACCGGCCGCGTTCGCGCGGGCTGATGATGTCGGCCATGAGCACTTGGCTGAGTGCGGCGAGCCCGCCCGCGCCGAGGCCCTGGGCGGCGCGCGACGCGATGAGCATGCCGGGGTCCTGAGCGAAGCCGGCGGATGCCGAGGCGAGCACGAAGATCGCGATCGCCAGCTGGAAGAGCAGCTTGCGATCGAACAGGTCGGCGAGCTTGCCCCAGATCGGGGTGGAGATCGCGGTGGTGAGCAGCGTCGCGGTGACGACCCACGTGAAGGCCGCCTGGTCGCCGCTCAGGTCGTGCACGATGATCGGCAGCGAGGTCGAGACGACCGTGGAGGCGAGCATCGACACGAACATGCCGAGCAGCAGGCCGGAGAGGGCCTCGAGCACCTGGCGGTGGTTCATCTTGGGTGGCGCGGCGGGCGTGGACATGGGCTCCTCTAAATAGTTGATTCGAGTCAACTATATACCCCGCCGCGGACCATCCTGTGCCGAGACAGCTCGTAGCGCGACACGCGCACCGGCGCCTGACGCGCAGCGAGCTGTCTCGCGGGGCGGGCGAGGGGGGATGCCGCCTACGGCCGATCCGGCCCGTCCCCCGGTCGCTCCAGCTGCGTGCGCCGGTAGAGCTCGTCGATGAGCTGCGTCGCGAGGCGCACGAGCCGGCCGATCTCGGCCTCGTCGCGGTCGACCCACACGCAGCGCGGCTCGTCGCCGACCGGCACGAACCCGTCGTGCTGCTCCCACGCGACGAGCGTGCGCTCAGCGCCCAGCACGTGCTGCTGCCACCACACCTGCCGCAGGTACGAGCGGGGCACCGAGCGCCACGGCTTGTTCGTCGTCTTGATCTCGGCGAGCGTGACCCGCCCCTGCGCGTCGACGGCGAGCCCGTCGGGCGTGGCGAGGTGGCGCTTCTCCACGACCGCGTGGAAGCACGCGCTGGAGGGGAGGATGCCGTGCGTCGCCGCCACCCAGCGCGCGATCTCGGGCTCGCGCTGCCGGCCGTGCGCGGTGTAGGCGTTGCCGGAGAACCCCGAGCCCATGAGCTTCGCGTCGGCGGCGCGCGCGATCGCGTTCGGCGAGGTGAGGGATGCGACATCCGTCGCCGTGATCCCGCGCGAGCGCGCCCGCACCCACGCGACCCGGTCGCGGGAGTCGGCGACGATGCGGGCGGCGAGCTGCGGGGCGCGTGCGGCGAGCTCGGGGGTCACCGTCCGAGCGTACGTCCGGTCGCCGGCGCGCGCCGGCCGCGACACCCGTGCGCTCGAAGGGGCGCGGGTTCTGTACCGTGTTCCCGGAGCGACGTGCGGATCAGCCGCCGGGAAGGGAAGGTGGGCATGGCACGTGCCGCGGGCGCGCTGCGCACCGGAGTGGTCGGCATCGGCTGGGCGGGGCAGCAGCACATCGCCGCGTACGACGCGCTGCCGGGCGTCGAGCTCGTCGCGATCGCCGGCGAGGAGCCCGCGACGCTCGCCTCGCTGGGCGAGCGGCACGACGTGCCGCACCGCGTGTCGACGTGGCAGGAGCTGCTGGACGTGCCCGGCCTCGACGCCGTCAGCATCGCCGTTCCGACCTTCCTGCACGCGCCGATCGCGATCGCGGCGTTGGAGCGCGGCATCCACGTGCTCAGCGAGAAGCCCATCGCCCGCAACGCCGAGGAGGGGCGGGCGATGGTGGATGCCGCGCGCAGCGCGGGCCGTGTGCTGGAGGTCGTGTTCAACCATCGGCTGCGCGGCGACGTGCGGGCGCTCGCGGAGGTCGTCGCGAGCGGTGAGCTGGGCCGGCCGTACTACGCCCGCGCGTCATGGCTGCGCCGCAGCGGCATCCCGCATCTGGGCAGCTGGTTCACGAGCCGGGAGCGCGCGGGCGGTGGCCCGCTCATCGACATCGGCGTGCACGTGCTCGACTACGTGCTGCACACCCTCGGCGAGCCGCGCGTGGAGAGCGTCACGGCATCCGCCTATGCCGAGCTCGGCCCGCGCGGGCTGGGCGGTCAGCGCCGCTCCGAGGAGGAGGTGTCGGCGTACGAGGTCGAGGACTTCGCCTCCGCGTTCCTGCGTCTCGAAGGCGGCGGCACGATCGTGCTGGAGTCGTCGTGGGCCGTGTACCGCCCGGAGAGCGACCTGATGGACGTGCGGGTCTACGCCACCGACGGCGGCGCGGAGCTCGTGATCGACGGCGCGAGCCTGACGCCGGCGGGAAGGCTCACCGTGCACCGCGACACCGCCGGCCAGATCGACGATCGCGTGATCGACACCGGGGAGAACCTCGGGCACGCCGGTGTCGTCTGCGCGTTCGTGGAGCATGTGCGCGACCCGCGCACGTGGCCGCTGCACGACGGCTCGCTGGCGCTGTCGCGGGCGAAGGTCATCGACGCGTGCTACCGTTCGGCGGCGACCAGGCGAGAGGTGGTGCTGGGATGACCCTGCGCGTGACGGTGTGGAACGAGAACGTGCACGAGCGAAACGGCAGCCCCGCCTCGATGGCGACGGACTACCCGGACGGCATGCACGAGGCGATCGCCGGCGGGCTGCGCCGGCTGCTGCCCGACGCGCAGGTGCGCACCGCGACGCTCGACCAGCCCGAGCAGGGGCTCCCGGCCGACGTCCTGGAGAGCACCGACGTGCTGCTGTGGTGGGGGCACATCGCCCATGATCGGGTCGACGACGCGCTCGTGGAGCGCGTGCACGAACGGGTGCTCGCCGGCATGGGGCTGATCGTGCTGCACTCGGGGCACTTCTCGAAGATCTTCATCCGCCTCATGGGCACCACGTGCTCGTTGAAGTGGCGCAACGAGGGCGAGCGCGAGCTGGTGTGGACGGTGGCACCCTCGCACGAGATCGCCGCCGGCATCCCGAACCCGATCGTCGTCGCCCGGCAGGAGATGTACGGCGAGTTCTTCGACATCCCCGAGCCCGACGAGCTCGTGTTCATCTCGTCGTTCACCGGCGGCGAGGTCTTCCGCTCGGGCGTGACCTACAGCCGGGGGCGCGGGCGGGTATTCTACTTCAGCCCCGGCGACCAGGACTACCCGGTGTACCGGCAGGACGAGATCCAGCGCGTGCTCGCCAACGGCGTGCGCTGGGCAGCCCCTCGGGCGCCGCTCGAGCTCCCCGAGGTGACGAACCCGGCCAGGGACTGGTTCGAGGTCTCCTGAGTCGGGGATTTGGGGATGCGGGAGCGGTCGCGTAAAGTGGGGGCAACCGAAGACCGCCGGTCATCGTCGTGCGCGAGCACGGGGATCGAAGCACTGCTGACGCAGAGGGCCCGCGCAGGTGACACAAGGTCGAAAGACTGAGCCGAAACACCGAGCTCCGTGCGCTTGCGCCGGAGCTCTTCTGTTTGCCGTGCAGCCGGTGGTCCAGGCCGGCGCCCCGCCTCCGCGGAGCGTCTCGTACACACAAGGAGTGGCCATGGCGCAGAAGGACGCAACGGTCGCCGAGCTCACGAAGAACTTCGAGGACTCGACCGCCGTTCTGCTGACCGAGTACCGCGGTCTGACGGTTGCCCAGCTCAAGGAGCTGCGCAACAGCATCCGTCAGGACGCGGAATACGCCGTGGTGAA
>JASGDZ010000009.1:0-14166 GCA_047606835.1 Microbacterium sp.
GCCGAGCCCGCCACGGTCGACGCGCTCCAGCCCAGTCCGAGGAGCGTGAGGCCGATCGTGACCGAGACGGTCGAGTCCTGTCCGAAGGATGCCGTGAGCATCGCCAAGATCAGCAGCGCCTGGCCCACAAGGATCGTCGCGATCCGGCCGACCCGGTCAGCGAGGATGCCGAACACCGGAGAGAGCGCGAACATCCCCGCGATGTGCAGGCTGATCGTCACGCCGACCAGCTGCAGCGACTCGCCGTGATTGACCAGGTGGATCGGCGTCATCGCCATCACCGACACCATGACGCCGTGCGCGGCGGCGATCACCGCGATCGCGTAGCGCGCCGCGATCGGCCGGTCCTCGCGCGCGATGCGCCGCGCCGCGCCGCCGACGGCGTGCGCGACGCGCTGCGCCAGCAGCAGCGGGTCGGGCCGCAGCCCGACGAGGTAGAGCACGACCGCGAGCACCTGGGCGACGACGGTGAACAGGTAGGGTCCGGTGAGGGACGGCATCCCGACGGCGTCGCCGAGCGCCTCACCCGGACCGAGCAGATTGGGACCGAGCACGGCGCCGACGGTGGTGGCCCACACGACGATCGACAGGTCGCGGGCGCGCGAGGAGTCCGTGGCGAGGTCGGTCGCGGCGAACCGCGACTGCAGGTTCGCCGCCTGCCCGCTGCCGATGAGCGCGAACGCCGCGAGCAGCAGCGGAAACGATCGGATGGCGGTGGCCCCCACCACGAGCACCACTCCGGCGAGCGCCACGACCATGCCCGCCGTCAGCGCGGGCCGGCGACCGCGCCGGTTCGCGTAGGAGGCGAGGGGAACGGCGACCGCCGCGGTGCCGAGCGTGAGGAACGCCGTCGCGAGGCCCGACAGCGCGTCGTCGCCCGAGATGTCCGCGGCGAGCACCGCGCCGAGCGACACGGTGGCGCCCACGGCGAGTCCGCCGAGCACCTGTCCGAGCGAGAGCACCCAGAGCGTGCGCACGCGAGCGCGATGGACCTGCGCCTCGTCGGGCGCCACCGCGGACACGCTCACGACGTCACGCGGCGTGCGGGATTGCGCAGGACGCCGAGCCCGTCGATCTCGACCTCCACGGTGTCACCGGCGACGAAGGGGCCGACGCCGGCGGGCGTGCCGGTGAGGACGACATCGCCGGGAAGCAGGGTGAACGCCGCGGAGGCGTAGGCGACGATGTCGGCGACGGAGTGGATCATGTCGGAGAGAGGCCCCCGCTGGCGCACCTCGCCGTTGACCCGCGTCGTCACGACGGCATCCCCCGCAGGGTCGAACTCGGTCTCGATCGCCGGTCCCAGCGGGCAGAACGTGTCGAAGCCCTTGGCGCGCGCCCACTGCCCGTCGGCGCGCTGCAGGTCGCGGGCGGTGACGTCGTTGGCGACCGTGTAGCCGAAGACGTGGTCGAGCGCGCGCTCGGCGGGGACGTTCTTCGTGATGCGGCCGATCACCGCGGCGAGCTCGCCCTCGAAGTCGACGCGCTCCGACTGCGGCGGCAGCACGATCGCGTCTCCCGGGCCGATCACCGACGTGTTGGGCTTGAGGAACAGCATCGGCTCAGGCGGCACCTCGTTGCCGAGCTCCGCGGCGTGGTCGCGGTAGTTCCGCGCGATCGCGACGACCTTGGAGCGGGGGATGACGGGGGCCAGCAGAGCGACGTCGCCGAGCGGCACGCGCTCCCCCGTCGTGTCGAACCCCGCGAACATCGGGTCGCCCGCCAGCACGACGAGATCGCCGTCGTCGACGATGCCGTAGCGGATGGCGTCGCGGTGGCTGAAGCGGGCGATCCTCATGCGTCGAGGCGCAGCATCCAGCCGTGGCGGTCTTCGCGACGTCCGTACTGGATGTCGGTGAGCTCCTCGCGCAACGACAGGGCGAGCTCTCCCAGCGGCTGCTCGTCGACGAAGTCGCGCCCCTTCAGCTCGCCGATCGGGGCGACCACCGCGGCGGTGCCGCACGCGAACACCTCGACGATGTCGCCGGAGGCGACCCCCGAGCGCCACTCGTCGATCGACACCGCACGCTCGACCACGCGGTGGCCGCGGTCGCGCGCCAGCTGCAGCAGCGACTCGCGGGTGATGCCCTCGAGGATCGAGTCGGACTGCGGCGTGACGATGGTGCCGTCTTTGAACACGAACACGACGTTCATGCCGCCGAGCTCTTCGACGTTGCGGTCCTGATCGAGGAAGACGACCTGGTCGCAGCCCTGCTCGTACGCCTGCGCCTGCGGCAGCAGGCTCGCGGCGTAGTTGCCGCCGGTCTTCGCCGCTCCCGTGCCGCCCTTGCCTGCGCGGGAGTACTCGTCGCTGAGCCAGATCGAGACGGGCTTCGCACCGCCCTTGAAGTACGCCCCGACGGGCGAGGCGATGAGGTAGTAGCCGACCTCGTTCGCGGGCCGCACGCCCAGGAACGCCTCGGTGGCGAACATGAACGGCCGCAGGTACAGGCTCTGGTCGGCGCCTGCGGGCACCCACTCGCCGTCGACGGCGACGAGCTCGCGCAGCGACTGGACGAAGTACTCCACCGGAAGCTCGGGCAGGGCGAGCCGGCGCGCGCTGCGCTGCAGGCGTCGCCCGTTCTGGTCGGGCCGGAACGTGTGGATCGACCCGTCCGCGTGCCGGTACGCCTTGATGCCTTCGAAGACCTCCTGGCTGTAGTGCAGCACCGCGGCGGCGGGGTCGAGCGAGAGCGGTCCGTACGGCTGCACGCGGGGCCGGTGCCATCCCCCGCCGGCCGACCAGGTGATGTCGACCATGTGGTCGGTGAAGGCGGTGCCGAAGACCGGGTCGACCAGCAGCGCGTCGCGCTCGGCGGCCGTGCGGGCCAGCGGGTTCTTCGCGACCGCGAACTCGAGCGGGGCGAGGGCGGTGTCGGGTTCGTAGGTGAGGCTCATGTCACGTCCTGGAGGAGTCGGATGCGAGCGTGCTCGCGTGGGTAAAGGCTACGCCCCCAGCCGGGCGACGATCGCGTCGCCCACGGCCGGCGTGGGGCGCTCCCCCGAACGGCTCGCGATGTCCGCCTCGACCGCGCGGGTCACGCGGGCTGCCTCGTCGCGCAGCCCGAGGTGGTCGAGCAAAAGCGCTGTGGAGAGGATCGCGGCCGTGGGGTCGGCCTTGTGCTGGCCCGCGATGTCCGGCGCCGACCCGTGCACGGGCTCGAACATCGACGGGAAGGCGCCGTCGGGGTTGATGTTGCCCGATGCGGCGAGGCCGATGCCACCGGTGACGGCGCCGGCCAGGTCCGTGAGGATGTCGCCGAAGAGGTTGTCGGTGACGATCACGTCGAAGCGGCCCGGGTTCGTGACCAGGAAGATCGTCGCCGCGTCGACGTGCAGATAGTCTACGGCCACGTCGGGGTGCTCGCGCGCCACCTCGTTCACGACCCGCTGCCACAGCCCCCCTGCGTGCACGAGCACGTTGGTCTTGTGCACGAGCGTCAGCTTCCCGCGCCGCCGCCGTGCCAGCCCGAACGCGTAGCGCACGACGCGCTCGACGCCGTAGGCGGTGTTCACCGAGGTCTCGTTGGCGATCTCGTGCGGCGTGCCGCGGCGGATGGCGCCGCCGTTGCCGACGTACGGGCCCTCTGTGCCCTCGCGCACCACGACGAAGTCGACGTCGCCCGGGTCGGCGAGCGGCCCCGGGGCGCCGGCGTACAGCTTCGACGGACGCAGGTTGACGTAGTGGTCGAGCTCGAAGCGCAGGCGCAGCAGCAGTCCGCGCTCGATGTTGGCGCCCTTCAGCCGCGGGTCGCCCGGCACCCCGCCGACGGCGCCGAGCAGGATCGCGTCGTGCGCCTTGATCGCGTCGAGGTCGGCATCCGTGAGCGTGTCGCCGGTCTCGAGATAGCGGCCCGCGCCGAGCGAGAACCGGGTCTTGTCGAACCGGATGCCGGACCCCGTCGTCGCGGCGTCGAGCACCTTCTCCGCCTCGGCGACGACCTCGGGACCGATGCCGTCGCCGGGGATGACGGCGAGCTTCACGACGCGGGACACGGGCGCTCCTGTTCCTGCGCGCCACGGGCGGGCGCGCACGAATCCAGGCTATCGGGCGCGAATCTCTGCGAGGCTGGATGCATGAGAAGAACCGTCGGCGCACACCTCGCCATCGATGTGACCGAGCCCGCCGAGCTCGTGCTCGCCATCGCCGTGGCAGACCGCGAGACGACCTCCGAGGAGAGCCTGGAGGCCGCCTGCGACGGCGTGCCCGTCGCAGCGGACGCCGTCGCCGACGCGCACGGCACGCGGCTGCACCGGATCGAGGCGCCCGTGGGCCGGCTCGTCGTGGACTACCGCGCGGTGGTCGACGGGCGTTCGGCGGCGCCGGCCGTCGGCGACGCCGAGCGCATCGTCTACCTGCGCCCCAGCCGCTACGCCGAGTCCGACGCGCTGGCCGCGGTCGCGGCGGCCGAGTTCGACGGCATCGAGGGCGCCGAAGCGCTGAGCCTGGCCGTCTCGTCGTGGGTCGGCGTGCAGCTCGCGTACGTCAGCGGGTCGAGCCTTCCCACCGACGGCGCCGTGCGCACGCTCCTCGCCCGGCAGGGCGTGTGCCGCGACTTCGCGCACCTGTGCGTCGCGCTGCTGCGCTCGCTCGGGGTGCCCGCGCGCCTGGCCGCCGTCTACGCACCCGGGCTGGAGCCGATGGACTTCCACGCCGTCACGGAGGCGGCCGTCGACGGGCGGTGGCGGGTGCTGGATGCGACGACGCTCGCCCCTCGGGCATCCCTCGTGCGCATCGCGACCGGGCGGGACGCCGCCGACACCGCGTTCCTCAGCATCCTGAGCGGTCGAGCCTTGCTCGCGGACGTGTCGGTCACCGCCGTCGCCGACGAACTCCCCGACGACGACCTGACGCGGCTGGTCTCGATCGGCTGACCGCGCCCGCTCGCGCGACCCGCCCGCTCAGCGCGCGGAGCGCAGCGACACGGCGGCGACGGCCGCCGCGACGGCGACCAGCACGGCTCCGATGAGCGCCGTCACGACGACGCCCTGGTCGAACGCGCGGGCCGCGGCGTCCGCGAGCGCGACGCCCAGGTCGCCGCCAAGGGTGTCGGCCGCCAGCATGGCACCGCCGAGCGTCTCCTGGGCCGCGTGCGCGGCGTCGACCGGAAGCCCGGCCGGCAGCAGCAGGTTCGCGCGGTAGAGCGCCGTCAGCAGTCCGCCGAGGATCGCGGTGCCGAGCACCGCGCCCAGCTCGTACGCGGTCTCGGACACCGCGCTCGCCGCTCCCGCCTTCTCCGGCGGGGCGCTCGACAGGATCAGCTCGTTCGAGACGGTCTCGGCCGTGCCGATGCCGAGGCCGAGGAGCACGAACGCCCCGACGACGACACCGAGGTCTCCCGCACCGAGGGCGATCGCGACGTACGCGGCGACGGAGAACCCGAGCCCCGCCGGCACGAGGATGCGCGCGCGCACCCGTTTCGCGATCGGCACGACGACGAGCCCTGCCACGATCATCGTGGCCAGACCGGGCACGAGCGCGAATCCCGCCTCCATGGGGCTGAGGCCGGCGACGAGCTGCAGGCGCTGCGACACGAAGTAGAGGAATCCGACCAGCGCGATGACGCTGAGCAGGTTCACCAGCAGCGCTCCGCTGAAGGCGCCCCGGCGGAACAGTCGCATGTCGAGCATCGGCACCGGCAGCCGCAGCTGCCGCCGCACGAAGAGCGCACCGCTTGCCGCGCCGACTCCGAAGAGCATCCAGACCCCGAGGCCGCCCCCCTCCACCGCGAACTCCTTGATGGCGTACACGATCGGCACCATCGTCGAAAGCGACAACAGGATGCTGGCGAGATCGATGCGGCCGGGGCGCGGGTCGCGGCTCTCCGGCACGAGCAGGGGCGTGAGCACCAGGAGCGGCACCAACACCGGAACCGACAGCAGGAACACCGAGCCCCACGCGAAGTGCTCGAGCAGCAGGCCGCCCACGATCGGTCCGAGCGCGGCACCGGCCGAGAACGCGGCCGCCCAGACCGCCACCGCGAGGCGGCGCTGATCGCGATCGGGGAACACCGCGCGCAGCAGCGAGAGCGTCGACGGCATCAGCATCGCGCCGAACACGCCCATGACCGCGCGTGCGGCGATCAGCATCCCCGCCGTCGACGCGAAGGCGGCGAGCACCGACGCGGCTGCGAAGCCGACGGCGCCGACCAGCAGCATCCGGCGCCTGCCGAAGCGGTCGCCGAGCGTGCCCATCGTGACCAGCAGCGCGGCGAGCACGAGCGGGTACGCGTCGACGATCCACAGCTGCTCGATGCTCGTGGGCTCCAGGTCGCGCGCGATCTGCGGCACCGCGAACGAGAGCACGGTGTTGTCCACCGACACCAGCAGCGCGGGCAGCATGAGCACCGCGAGCGCGACCCAGCCGCGCCATCCCACCCGCGCAGGGGTCTGCAGAAGCGTCGGAAGGGTGAGGGTGTTCGTGTTCATGTACTTATTCATTGCTAAACCGTCCAGACGGTATAGTATCAGATCCCGCTGGGTGCGCTCCGGCTACTCTCGGACTATGAGCCGCCCTCCCCTCGCTCGCGAACGGGTGCTCGACGCCTTCGAACAGCTCCTCATCGACGAGGGCGAACGGGCGGCGACGATGGACGCCACGGCGCGAGTGGCGGGCGTGTCCAAGGGCGGGCTGCTGTACCACTTCTCCTCGAAGGAGGCCCTCGAATCCGGCCTCATCGCGCGTCTGGGCGCTCTCGTCGACAGCGACCTCGCCGCGATGACCTCGGCGGCCGAGGGCCCCATCGCCTACTTCCTGCGCTCCTCGACGATGGACAACGACCCGCTCGACCGCGCGATCGTCGCGGTGTCGCGTCTCGCGCAGGGCGGGAGCCCGGCCGCGAGCGGGATGCTGCGCGACATCCGCGAGCGCTGGGCGAGCGCCATCCGCCCGCACGCGAAGAACCATGCCGCCCTCGACCTCGTGATGCTCGTCGCCGACGGCCTGTACTTCAACAACGCGCTGGAGGTCGGCGTCCCCGGCCCCGTGCCCACCGGCGGCGCGATGGACGCGCTCATCGAGCTCGTGGAGGGCGCAGCACGGCGCTGACACGCGCAGCCGAGCTGCAGAACTCCGGAGACCGGCCGCCGACGGCGACTCGGTCGACCGCGGTCGTGGTCCGGCCCGGGGCCCACCAACGGCGAGTTGCCGGAGCCCTGCAGGAGCGTGGGCGGCGCCTACGGCTCGGTGATCTCGATCTGACGGAAGATGTCGCCGCCGACGGCCTCGCGCATGGCGGCCAGGATGGCGTCGGGCACCGGCGAGTCGACGGTGAGCACCGAGAGGGCGCGGCCGCTGGCATCCGGGTGCGCCACCTGCAGCCCCGCGATGTTGATCTGCGCGTCGCCGAGCAGCCTGCCGTAGATCGCGACGATGCCCGGCCGGTCGGCGTAGCGCATCACCACGTGGTACCGCTCGAACGGCACCTCGATCTCGTAGCCGTTGATGCCGACGACCTTCGGCACCATGCGGGTGCCGGCGAGCGTGCCCGCGACGGTCAGCACCGTGCCGTCGGAGAGCGTGCCGCGCAGGATCGTGATGTTGCGGTACAGCGGGCTCTCGGCCTCGACGATCAGGCGCGTCTCGATGCCGCGCTGCTCGGCGAACAGCGGCGCGTTCACGTACGACACGTTCTCGCTCACGATGTTCGTGAAGATGCCCTTGAGCGCCGCGAGCCGGTAGACGCTCACGTCGTACTGCGCGAGCTCTCCGCGCACCTCGATGTCGAGGTTCGTCAGTGCGCCGTGCGCCAGACCTGTGAAGAACTGGCCGAGCTTCTCGACGAGCGCGATGCCGGGGCGCACGAACGGGTCGATGACGCCGCCCGCGACGTTGACGGCGTCGGGCACGAGGTCGCCCTCCAGCGCGAGCCTCACCGACCGCGCGACCGAGACGCCGGCCTTCTCCTGCGCCTCCGCGGTCGACGCGCCCAGGTGCGGCGTCACGACGACGTTCGGCAGCGCGAGCAGGCGCTGCGCCGAGCCGCCCTCCTGCGGGGGCTCGCTGGTGAACACGTCGAGCCCGGCGCCGGCGATCTCGCCGCGGGTCAAGGCGTCGTACAGGGCGTCCTCGTCGATGAGGCCGCCGCGGGCGACGTTGACGACGTACGCCGTCGGCTTCATGCGCCGCAGCTGCTCGGCGCCGATCATCCCCGTCGTCTCCGGCGTCTTCGGCATGTGCACCGACACGAAGTCGCTCTGCGCGAGCACGTCGTCGAACGAGAGCAGCTCGACGCCCAGCTGCTGCGCACGGGCGGGGGTCACATAGGGGTCGAAGCCCACCACGCGCACGCCGAAGGCGCGCAGACGCTCCGCGATGAGCCCGCCGATGCGGCCCACGCCCAGGATGCCGACCGTCTTGTCGAGCAGTTCGGTGCCGCTGTAGGCGCTGCGCTTCCAGGCGCCGCTCGCGAGCGAGGCGTGCGCGGACGGGATGTGGCGGGCGAGGCTCAGGATGTGGCCGATCGTCAGCTCCGCCGCCGAGACGATGTTCGAGGTCGGGGCGTTGACGACCATGACGCCCGCGGCGGTCGCGGCCTTGATGTCGACGTTGTCGAGTCCGACCCCGGCACGCGCGACGACCTTGAGGCCGGGTGCGGCGGCGAGCGCCTCGGCGTCGATGCGGGTCGCCGAGCGGATCAGCACCGCGTGCGCGTCGGCGAGGGCGGACAGCAGCGCCGTGCGATCGGTGCCGTCGACCGCACGGACGTCGAAGTCGGGACCGAGAGCGTCGATCGTGGCGGGCGAGAGTTCTTCGGCGATGAGCACGACGGGCTTCGTCACGGGTGCAGACTTTCCGGGGGCGGTCGCACGGAGGCGACGGGAAGAGCAGTGGGATGCCGCGCCGGACGGTCTGGGGGCGGGCAGGTTTCCAGCCTACCGTCGCGCGGCTGCGCACCCGACCGCGCCCAGGTCGCAGCCCAGCGCGAGCCGCGCGTAGGAGAGGATGTTGGCCCGGTAGGTGTGTGCCGGCAGCTCCAGTCCGATCAGCGGATACAGGTCGTAGGCGTCCTCCAGCGCGACGATGTTGCGCGCGACGACGTCCGCGGCATCCGTCGGCGTGAACGTGCCGAGCGCCGCGCCGATCTCGATCGTCGCGCGGTACAGCATCACCTGCCGCTCGACGACCGAACGGTGCAGCGGCCGGTACTGCGGCTGCTCACGCAACAGCGGCACCGACTCGTACGCCATCCGCAGGGCAGGGCTGATGCTGTCGGGCACCCCGGCGTGGATGAGCGCCACGATGCGTTCTCGGGGGTCGTCGATGCTGTCGACGATGCGCTTGCGCGCCTCGTACATCTCCTCCAGCACGCCCTCGACGGTCGCGAACATCAACTCGTCGAAACTGGAGAAGTAGTACAGCACGCTGCCGGCGCTGACGGATGCCTCCGACGCGACCGATCGCACGTTGACGCCGCCGAGGCCGGTGCGGTTCATGACGCGGCGCGCGGCGGAGACGAGCTCCGCCCTCCGCCGCGCGCGGGCGGTCTCATGCGCCACGGGACTCCTGTGGCTCGTCGTCGGGGACGTAGGTGGTGAGCTCGGCGTAGTGACGCGGATAGCGCCGCTTGAGCACGAGCGCCCACACGATGCCGGCGATGAACAGCACGGGTGTCGGGGCCAGCAGCAGCCAGTTCACCCCGCCGGTCAGGCCCGTCACCAGATCGAAGTTCGCGGCGATGAGGGCGAATCCGGTGATCAGCCCCAGCGCGCCCAGCGCAGGAGCGACGATCACACGCCACACGCTGTGGCCGCGACGATCGCGCACGAAGAACCCGACCACCGAGATCGCGGCGACCGCCTGGGCGAACACGAGTCCCGCGGTGCCGATCGAGTACGTCGGCAGCGCGAAGCCGAGGAAGGGGTCGCCGCCCGTGACGGCCGTGACGACGATCGCGAGCAGGGCGAGCACGGTCAGCACGAGGCTCGCGCGGTGGGGCGCCTTGCTCTTCGGATGCGTCTGGGACAGCGCGCGAGGCAGCAGTCGCTCGCGTCCGAGCGCGAACAGGTAGCGCGAGCAGGCGTTGTGGAAGGCGAGCAGGCACGCGAAGAAGCTCGTGACGATGAGCACGCGCATCGCGACGGCCGCCCACGCGCCGACGAACTGATCGCCCGCCTGGAACACCATGTCCTGGAAGTCGTCGGCCATCGCGAGCTGCAGCACTCCATCGACGCCGAACGCGACCGTGAGCACCCAGAAGGTGAATCCGTAGAAGACGGCGAGGAACGCGATGGCGACATAGGTCGCGACCGGGATGGTGCGCGACGGGTTCTTCGCCTCCTCGGTGTAGATCGCGGTTCCCTCGAAGCCGAGATAGGCGCCGAACGCGAAGACGAACAGCGCACCGCTGCCCGCCGCGAAGAACACGTTCTGCGCAGTGAAAGATGCGAGCGACATGGCGTTGCCCTGCGCGAGCACGGCGACGGCGAGGATCAGCAGGATGAGCACCTCGGCGGTCAGCAGCACGCCGAGCACCTTCGCACCGACGTCGATGTGCCGGTAGCCGAGGATGCCGACGGCGGCGAGCGCGATCAGCGCGTAGAGCCACCACGGCAGGTCGAGGCCGAGCAGACCCTGGAAGGTCAGCCAGCCGAAGAACCCGATGAAGCCGTAGAAGCACACGCACAGGAAGCCGTACGACAGCACCGTCACGAGCGCGATGCCGACGCCGACGGGCTTTCCCAGGCCGCGCGCGCCGTACGCGTAGAACGCGCCCGCGTTGCGGACATAGCGCGACATCGCGGTGAAGCCCACCGCGAACAGGGTGAGCACCACGCCGGCGAACAGCATCGCACCGGGAGCGCCGATGCCTCCGACGCGGAACGCCGTCGGGGCGGCGCTGGCGACGACCGTCAGCGGTGCGGCCGCCGAGACGACGAAGAAGACGATCGCGACGATGCCGAGCCGGCGCGGCGCGAGAGCCTGACCGGCTGTCGGCGAGCTGTCGGGGGTTCGGGCGGCGCCCGCCGCGGCGTGCGAATCCGGCTGGGACATCATCCACTCCTCCTGTGCAGCTCTGCCTTGAACGCTTGTTCAATATCGGAGATAGCACTCGGTCGCACAGCATGTCAAGCATTCCGGGGCGACGGGGGCATACAATCTGCACACGCATTCAATATCGCCCTACTCGGAGGTTCCCATGACAACGACGTCACCGCGCGCCCGAGACCTCGGCATCCCGCTCGCAGGAGTCTCCGGCCCGCTCGACGCGATCACCGATGTGCCCGGGCTCGAGGTGGGCCTCGTGACCCTCGTCAGCGGCGACGGCGAGCTCGTCGTGGGCGAAGGCCCCGTCCGCACGGGGGTGACCGCGATCCTCCCGCGCGGGCGATCCGGCGCGGGGGTGTCGTGCGCGGCGGCCGTGCACTCGTTCAACGGAAACGGAGAGCTCACGGGCCGCAGCTGGATCGACGAATCCGGATCGGTCGCCATGCCGATCGGCATCACGAGCTCCCACGCCGTGGGCGCCGTGCACTCCGGGATCGACGCGTGGATGACCGAGCACCACCCCGCCGTCGCGGCCGAGTGGATGCTGCCCGTCGTCGGCGAGACGTGGGACGGCTACCTGCACGACATCAACGGCGGACACGTGCATCCTGCCCACGCGATGCAGGCGCTGGATGCCGCATCCACCGGCCCCGTCCAGGAGGGGTCGGTCGGCGGCGGAACCGGCATGAACTGCTACGGCTTCAAGGGCGGCACCGGCACGGCGTCGCGCATCGTCGCCCACGGATCGGCGACGTACACGGTCGGCGCGCTCGTGCAGGCGAACTTCGGCAGCCGCAGCGAGCTCACCCTCGGCGGCATCCCGCTCGGGGCACAGTCGTCAGCGCCGAACCCGATGGAGACGACCGACTGGCTGACGCGCGACGGCCAGCGCGCCCGCTCGCGCGCCGGCGCCGGCTCCGCGATCGTCGTGATCGCGACGGACGCCCCCCTGCTCCCCGGCCAGTGTGCGGCACTCGCGCGGCGCGGCCCGTTGGGGCTCGCACGGCTCGGCACCGCCGGCAGCCACTTCTCCGGCGACATCGTGCTGGCCTTGTCGACGGCCAACGAGGGCGCGCTGACCTCGTCGATCCCGTCCGGGCCGCCGAGCGACGGTGACTACGAGACCCTGCGCTTCATCCCGTGGGGGCATCTCGACGCCTACTTCACGGCCGTCGTGCAGACGGTCGAAGAGGCCGTGTGGAATGCGCTCGTCGCGGCGCGCGACATGACCGGGCGCGACGGGCACTTCAGTCCCGCTCTCCCCCACGACGAGCTGCGCGCCGCCGTCGCACGGCTGCCGCGCTGAGACGGCGCACGCCCGGTGGGCCACGCTCACGCCGACTGAGGCCGCCCTGACGCCTGCTGAGAAGGGTTCACAACCGAGGAGATGGTCACTGCCGAGGGGCCAACCCGGCGTTTCGCTCCTCAGTTGTGGCCATCTCCTCGGTTGTGAGCGTCAGCCGATGAGGCTGCTCGTGTTCAGGGCCGAGTACGCGACGACGTCGAGCCAGAACACGGCCACGATCGACAGCCCCGCGAGCATCACGAGGGCAAGCTCGTGGACGGCGCGGCGCGCGCCGATCGCGAACGAGACGCCCCACACGACGATCGGGAACACCGCCGCGAAGATCCAGAGCAGCCAGCCGACCGCGTTGAGCGACACCCCGACAGCGGATGCCGCGGCATTGGCCTCCACCAGATTGCCGATCGCGTTCCAGACGGCATAGGCGTAGAACAGCCCGAAGCCGCCGGAGATCGTCGCGATCAGCCAGGTCGGCATCCTCCGGCGCACACCGCCCTTCGCCGCCGTGTCGCTCACTGCCCGACCGTCCCCGTCATGATGAACGGCCACGGGACGAGCAGCGCCGCACCGGCGACGAGCACCGCGAACCGCACCCACGGCCGGGCCCTGCGGGTGAGCAGCCACGTCGTCGCGAACCAGAGCGGTGCGGCCAGCGCCGCGAGCCAGAAGCTGCCCTGGAACATGACGTCGGCGACGAGGTACTGCGCCCGGCCCTGCAGGCGCAGCCCCCCGATCACCCAGCCGATCGTGAAGAGCAGGTAGACGCCGCCGAGCACCCCGAGGCTCACCAGCGCGGCGTTGCCGATCGGCGCGCGCTCCCCCGGCATGACGACCGTGCCGTCGGCGTCGAGGCGCTCGACCTCCTCGCTCCCCCGACCCACCGCGGTGAAGCCCTCGGGCAGCGCCGGCGGTGCGGCATCCTGCGGCTCGGGTGTTGCGGCGGCCGGGCGCGCATCGACCTGCAGCGTCGGGTCGTCGTCGCCCTCCCATGAGAGGGCGTCGTCGTCGGGCCGGGCGGTCACACCGTCAGCGTACCCGGCGCGCCGACGCCGGATGTCGGAGCAACAAGCCGAATGTCGGAGGATCCGCACGGAATCCTGCTCTCGATCCGCCGCGCACGCAGCGAATCTCGCGTTGCCGGGGGATCCCCGCGGTGCCGTGCGCGCCAACCGGATGGGTGCGCATCGACCCGAGGGTGCGAGAGGTGAGCGTGCCGCAAATGTCGATCGCAAGCTATTGCGCAAAGCATTGCGATGACCGTATCGTGTCCCGAGCAGGCCGTCGAACTCGATGAGGAGCACAGGTGGGCAATTCAGTGGACACGTCGCAGGAACCCGGTGAGAGTGTCGTCGACGTACGTCGCGCGGGGGACGCGAACTCTCCCCCGGTCGCCGGCCTGGTCGATGTCAGCAAGACGTTTGGCGCTACGCGCGCCTTGTCGAACGTCACGGTCCAGCTTCGCGCTGGGCGCGTCGTGGCGTTGCTCGGCGAGAACGGAGCAGGCAAGTCGACCTGCGTGAAGACCCTGTCCGGGCTCTACGCTCCCGATGGCGGTCACGTCGAGATCGCCGGCGAAGAGGTGCGCCTGAGCGGACCGTTGGACGCCCAGCACCGGGGCATCGCCGTGGTCAGCCAGCACCCGACCCTCTTCGGCGAACTCTCCATCGCCGAGAACATGTTCGCGGGAAAGGAACTCCGCGGGCGCTTCGGGCTGCTCGATCACGCCGCGATGGCGGCGGAGGCGAAAGTGCAACTGGCCAGAGTCGGCCTGAACTACGATCCGTCGTACACGGTTTCACGGCTGAGCACGTCGGAACAGCAGATGCTGGAGATCGCGAAGGCGCTCGCGGCGGACTCGAAGGTGCTCATCCTCGAC
>JASGDZ010000010.1:0-5353 GCA_047606835.1 Microbacterium sp.
GGCGCTCGTCGCCGCGTTCCGGCTGCCGACCGACACGCCGGGCCGCGAAGCGCGCATCCGGCGCGCCTGCCTGGAGGCCGCGGCCTCCAGCGCAGACCTGGTCGCCATCGCTGGTGCGCTGCGCGAGCCGCTCGGGTGGCTCGCCCGCGAGGGAGAGCAGCGCCTCGCGCCGGACGTCGCGGTCGCCGCACGGCTGCTCGCCGCCGGCATCCGGGCCGCCGCCGTCAACATCCGCTGCGACACGACCGCGGCCGCCGCGGCCGGCGCGTCGGCCGACGAGCTGCGCCGGCTGCGAGACTCCGAGGCACACAGCGACGACCTCGCCGGCGAGCTGGAGGCGCTCGCCGGCGAGGTCGCTCAGGCGCTGTGAGGCGGGCGGGTCAGCCCCTCGAGATCGACGTGTCGATGAACTCGTTCGTGTAGAGCGAGGTCGGGTCGATCGCGTCGGCCGCCTCCTGCGAGATGTTGCCGGCGGTGACGAGGAACGGCGTGAAGTCCGTCACGATCGAGGCGACGCGGTCGGGATCGAACTGGCCGAACACGCCGGATGCCTCATCGTCGATCACGATGCCGAGCTCGTTCTGCTGCTGCACCGAGAAGTCCGCGACGCCCTGCGAGTACGTCCAGCCGGTGTTGTACTGCTCGACGAGGTCGAGGATGACCGCGACGCCGTGCTCCGGCGCGCTCAGGAAGTCGAGCTGCGACTGCTGCATGATCGGCACGAGCTTGGCGAGGCAGTCGGCCTCTTCGGTCACGTCGTCCGCGCGCACGGCGAGCGGCTCGGGGTAGATGCTGTAGCCGACATCCGAGAGCAGCTGGTAGGAGACGGGCTTGCCCCACTGCGAGATCTCGTTCTCGTAGATGTAGGGCTCGGCCGTCGCGAAGCCCTGCTGCAGGATCGTCGGGTCGGAGACGAAGCGGTTCGGGGTGCCCTCGTAGCTGGTGTCGATCTGATCCTCGGTGATGATGCCCTGCGACAGCAGCAGGTTCGGGATGACGTCGCCCGACGTGACGACCGCTGCGCCCTCGGACGCGGCCTCCGCGATCGTCGTCGCCCCGGGGTGGCTCTCCGGATCCCACATCAGGATCTGCGGGCTGTAGGTCAGCTGCGACGTCACCGCGACGGTCGGCCGCTCGGCCTGCGCGACGATCGCGGCATCCGTGTTGACGGCGCCGATCAGGATGTCCTCGTCGAGGTACATGAGCTCAGGGACCGGGCTGTAGCCGACGGCGGGGCCGCCCGAGCGCACCTCGATGTCGACGCCCGTGTCGGTGCCGTTGACGACGAGGGGGCCGGTGACCGTCTTCGCCTCGGTGTCGACCGTGTAGCCGTCGCCGACGAGGTTGTACATCGCGCCGTGCTCGGCCTCGGGCTGCCAGTCCTGCTGCATGACGACCGTCTCCGGGCAGACGCTGGCGAGGTCGAGCGCCGAGCCGCTCTCGGCGGCCGCCGCGGTGCTGGTCGTGCTCGGCGTCGTGCTCTCCGCGCTGGAGCACGACGTCAGCGCGAGCGCGGAGACGGCGAGGGCGCCGACCGCGGCTGCGGTGCGCGAGGCGGTGCGGGTGGGGATGAGTGTCACTGTGTCCTCCTGGAGGGCGGGGTTGATTGCGGTGCGGTGCGAGGTGGTGCGGGTGTGCGGGGTGCGGTGGTCACCGGGTGGCGACGCCGAACAGCCGGCCGACGATGAGACGGTCGAGCGCGGCGAACAGGGAGAAGACGATCACGCCGAACAGCGCCGTGAAGATGATCGCCAGGAACAGCGGCTCCATGTTCAGGCGCAGCGTGTAGGTGCGCAGCAGTCCGCCGATGCCCTGGCTGCCCTGCTGGAAGAAGAAGTCGCCGACGATCGCGCCGATCACCGCGAGACCGGCCGCCTGACGCAGTCCCGTGAAGATCGACGGGAGGGCGGCCGGGAGCATGAGCTTCGTGAGGCGCTGCCACTTGGTCGCCTTCTGCATCGTGAACAGGTCGTGCGCGGCGGCGGTCGCGGACTGCAGCCCGAACAGCGTGTTCGAGATCATCGGGAACACCGCGATGATGACCGTGACCACGATGCGAGCGGGCAGGCCGTACCCCATCCAGATGCCGATCAGCGGGGTGAGCGCGAGGATGGGGATCGTCTGCAGGATCACGGCGTACGGGTACAGGATCTTCTCGGCCAGGATCCACTGCGACATGAGGATCGCCCACGCCATCCCGACCACCACGGCGATGAGGAGGCCGACGATCGCGACCGACATCGTCTGGACGAGCGCGGCCAGCATCGGGCCGATGATCTTGTCGTTGCCGAGCGTCTCGGCCAGCACCTGATGCGGCGGCGGAAGCAGGAACCGCCGCTGCTCGCTGAGCAGGAGGTACGACACGGCGTACCAGATCGCGACGATGCCGACGAGGGCGGCGATGATCGGGAACGCGCGATGCCACGCGGCCCGGGCAGCGGCGCGCATTCGTCCGCCGCCGCTCGCCGAGCCGCCGCTCGCCGAGCCGGCGATCGTGGATGCCGCGGTCTGCGCCGTGGCCTGGGTCAGTTCCTGTTGAGTCATGAGTGGGCCTCGAGAGCGTGGGAGAGGTGGCCGACGATCCGTCCGAACTCGGCTTCGTACCGCAGGTCGGGGGACCGCGGATACGACCACGGCAGTCGGATGTCGTCGACGATGCGACCCGGCCGCCCGCTCATGACCAGGACGCGGCTGGAGAGGTACACGGCCTCGGAGATCGAGTGCGTGATGAACATCGCGGCGAAGCGCTTGAGGTCGAACAGGCGCTGCAGCTCGGTCTGCATCTTCAGCCGGGTGATCTCGTCGAGCGCACCGAACGGCTCGTCGAACAGCGCCAGCTGGGGCTCGGCGACGAGCGCGCGGGCGATCGACACGCGCATCCGCATGCCGCCGGACAGCGACCGCGGATGCTGCTTCTCGAACCCCGTGAGTCCGACGAGGTCGAGGGCCGCCTGCGCGCGCGCGGCGCGCTCGGCCCGCGGGACCCCGGCCAGCTCGCCGACGAGCTCGACGTTCTTCTGCGCCGAGCGCCACTCCAGCAGGGTCGCCTCCTGGAAGACGAAGCTCGTGGTGTCGGCCCGCACGTCGATCGAGCCCTCGCTGATCCGCTCCAGGCCGGAGGCCAGGCGCAGCAGCGTGGACTTGCCGCAGCCGGACGGGCCGACGACCGAGACGAACTCGCCCGCGTGCACGTCGAGCGTGACGTGTTCCAGGGCCCGCGTGCCGGTGTCGAACACCTTCGTGACGTCGCCGAGTGCGAGCGTGGGCGGGCCGTCGAACGTGACAGGCGGGGTGTCGGAGACGATCGGAGTGCTCATGAGAAGGCCCCCTCGGGCGTCGATGGAGTGACGAGATCGCCGAACTGCGCATCCGGCGCGTCGAGCACGCTGGACAGAGCGCGCCGACGCGTGGCCACGACGCGACCACCGCGGATGACGATCCGATCCGGCGCGCGCTCGGCGAGCGCCTCGGCGGTGTGCGCGGCCCGCACGAGCACGATGTCGGCGACGTCGCCGACGCGGCCGCGCGCGGGAGGAAGGCCGAACACGGCGCGGCCGCCGTTCGCCGCGACGTCCCACGCCTGCGTCGGGGTGAGGTGGCCGGCCAGGACCAGCTCGGCCGCGACATCCACCATGTCGGCGTTGCCGAGCGGATTGAACGGGTCCTGCACGTTGTCGCCGCCGGCGGCCAGCGCGATGCCGGCATCCAGGATCGCGCGCAGGGGAGGGATGCCGCGCGGGGTCGCCACGGGATGCTGCCAGCCCTGCAGGTAGAGGTTGGTGAGCGGGTTGGCGACGATCGACACGCCCGCCTCGGCGACGGCGTCGAGAGTGCGCGCGAGGGTG
Organism: Microbacterium sp.; assembly: GCA_047606835.1. Taxonomy (GTDB): domain Bacteria; phylum Actinomycetota; class Actinomycetes; order Actinomycetales; family Microbacteriaceae; genus Microbacterium. The sequence goes on from JASGDZ010000010.1 coordinate 3,846, forward strand.
CCGGCATCCTGCATCGACAGGCTCACGCAGTGCCCCGCGGAGCGGATCGTCCCGGCCGGCCAGTGCCGCGTGCGCGCGGCGAGGTCGGCGAGATCGAGCGAGTGCGCGTCGAGGGTCTCGTCGGTGTGCAGGTCGATGCCGATGCCGGCCTCCTCGGCGAGCCGGGCGGATCGGTCGAGCTCGCGCACGGGGTCGGGGGTGAGGTGCGGCACGCCGCCGACGAGGTCGACCCCGAGGTCGACGGCGTCGCGCAGCAGCGCGTCGGGCTGCTCGTGGCCGTGCATCGCCACCACCTGCACGTCGACGAGGCCGCGGAACTCCTCGCGCAGCTCGATCAGGGCGCGGATGCCGCGCAGAGGGTCTGCGCCCTGGTGGTAGTTCGCGTGCGAGCGCACCGCGGTGACGCCGGCGTGCAGGGCCGCGATGAGGTGGCGCCGTCCCGCGGCCTTCATCGCGGCGGCGTCGTGGGACTCGCCATGCGCCATCCAGCAGGCGATCGCGTCGTCGAGCGAGCCCTCCGGGCGGCCGAACGCGTCCCACGTGTACCCCTTGTCGAGGTGGGCGTGGAGGTCCGCCAGCGGGGGCAGGGCGATCCAGCCGTCCGCCTCGACGTCGGCGCCCGTCGCCGGTGCCGTGCCGGAGTCCGTCACCAGCCCGTCGGCGAAGGTCAGCGTGCCGGCGACGTCGGCCGTCGCGGCCAGGCCGGCGATGCGGCCGATGCGCTGACCGGGGGTGAGGAGGTCGGCGTGCATGTCGTCGATTCTCCTCCGGGTGGGTTGGTCACACCGTCGGGCGGCGTGGAGTTGTTCGCACGGCCACCATAGGGCCACAATCAGTAAACGCTCGTCGTGTTTCCTCCCCGGAGTGCCGGTGTTGCGTCCGTGTTACGTCGACGATGGTGTGGCGAGTCGATGTGTGCCAGCGACGCTCGCCGCGAGAAAGGGGTGGCGATGAGCTTCTTCAGCGACGTGGAGCGCGACCTCGTGGTTCTGGCGCGCGCCGACGTGGCCGACGGCGTCGTCGCGCTGGAGCTGGGCTCTCACAACGGCCGCGACCTGCCGGCCTGGACGCCCGGCTCGCACGTCGACGTCGTCCTCGACGACGGGCGGCGCGACCCCTCGCTGCGCAGCGAGCGGCAGTACTCGCTGTGCGGCGACATCGGCGACCGCTCGCGCTGGCGCATCGCGGTGCTGCGCGAGGACGGCGGCCGTGGCGGCTCGGTGCGGCTGCACGACGAGGTCGCCGTGGGAGATCGCCTGCGCGTGCGGGGGCCGCGCAATCACTTCGGGTTCGCGCCCGCTCCGCAGCGGCACTACCGCTTCGTCGCGGGCGGCATCGGGATCACCCCGCTGCGCGCGATGGTCGAGACCGCGCACGAGGCGGGCGCCGACTGGACGCTCGACTACGCGGGCCGCTCCCGCTCGTCGATGGCGTTCGCGCACGAGCTCGCCGACCGGTTCGCCGCGCGCGTGCGGCTGCATCCGGCCGACGAGGGCGCGCGGCTCGAC
>JASGDZ010000011.1:0-10794 GCA_047606835.1 Microbacterium sp.
ATCGCCGTCCGGCGCCGGCGGCCAGCACGATGCCGCACGCGCGCGTCGCGCTCATCGTGGCGGGGAGGGGAGCGCGCGCTGCGGCCTCGCCGGCTCGGCGGGGTGCGCGTCGTCCCGCAGCGGCGCGTGCACGTCGCCGCGCAGCCCGGTCAGCGGCCTGCCGCTCGCGCCGTGGCGCACCGCGACGATCTCGGCGAGGATCGACAGCGCCGTCTCGTCGGCAGACCTGCCGCCGAGGTCGAGGCCGATGGGCGAGCGCAGCCGTGCGAGGGCGGATGCCGGCATCCCCGCATCCGCCAGTCGGCGCAGCCGCTCCTCGTGGGTGCGGCGGCTGCCCATCGCACCGACGTACCCCGCGGGGCCGGTCAGCGCGATCCGCAGCGCCGGCACGTCGAAGCGGGGGTCGTGGCTGAGCACGCAGATCGCGGTGCGCTCGTCGATCTCGGTGTCGGCGAGGTAGCGGTCCGGCCAGCCGGTCACGATCTGCGCGCCGGGGAAGCGGGCCGCGGTGGCGAACGCCGCGCGCGGGTCGACGACGGTGACCCGGTACCCGATCGTCTGCGCCAGCCGCGACAGCGCGACCGCGAACTCCACGGCGCCCACCACGATGAGCCGGGGCGGCGCGCCGAACGGCACGACGAGCACAGAGCGCGTCGCCGCGGTCGCCTCGGCGGGGCATCCGTCCGCGTCGTAGTGCAGCAGGCGGGCGCGGTCGTCGCCGGCGAGGGAGGCGGCGTCGGCCAGCGCGGGATCGGTCGGCGCGGGAGCGTCGGCGACGACAACGGGGTGCGCCTCGGCATCACGCCCGCGCAGGCTCAGCACGAGCGCGGCCGCGTGCCGCTCCTGCTCGTGCGCGCCGAGCAGCAGCACCGTGCGCGCAGCGGCGGTGTCAGGGAGCACGGGCCACACCAGCACGTCGATCTCGCCGCCGCAGGTGAGCCCGACGCCGGTCACCTCGTCGTCGGAGATGCCGAACGAGTGCAGCGACGACGTGCCCGCGTCGATGGCGGCACGGCACTCCTCGAACACGGCGCCGTCGACGCATCCGCCCGACACCGTGCCGAAGATCACCCCGCCGTGCGAGACGATCATGCTCGCTCCGAGCTCACGCGGCGCGCTGCCGCGCACGCCCGCCACCGTCGCCACCGCGAACGGCGTCCGGCGCCGCGCCCATTCGGCGGCCACCTGCAGCACATCCCGCATGCGCGATCCTCCTCGCCGCTACGCTACCCGTGCGCGGTTGCCGCGGAGTTTCCGGGGCGGAGCCGCTGGAAACACCGTCGAAACCCGTGGTTGCTTGACTGGGCGACGAGCTTCGGCAGGCCCAGGCCTCGGCAGATCCAGGGAGGACGCATGGACGTGACCACCGTCACCGGCTATCGCTTCGCCCGCTGTCGCGCCGACCTCGCGCTCGGACCGGGGGAGACGCTGCTGGGCGGCGGCACGTGGCTGTTCAGCGAGCCGCAGCCGGACACCACAGGGTTCGTCGACCTGAGCACGATGGGCTGGACGCCGGTCGAGGCGGATGCCGCGGGCCTGCGCATCGCGGCGACCTGCACCATCGCCCGGCTCGTGGAGTGGTCGCGCTCCTCGGCGCCCGCGGAGTGGACGGCGCTTGCGATCGTGGAGCAGGCGGCGAACGCGCTGCTGGCCTCGTTCAAGGTGTGGAACACGGCCACCGTCGGCGGCAACGTCTGCCGCTCGTTCGCCGCAGGCGCGATGATCTCCCTGGCCGTCGCACTCGACGGCGAGGCGGAGATCTGGACGCCCGACGGCGGCGAGCGCCGCGTGCCGGTGGGGCGGCTGATCACCGGGAACGGGACCAACGCGCTCGCCCCCGGCGAGGTGCTGCGCGCGATCCGGCTGCCCGCGCACGCGTTGCGCTCGCGGGCGGTGCTGTGCAAGATCGCCCTCGCCGAGCACGGCCGCTCGGGCGCCGTGGTCACCGGCCGCGTCGACGACGACGGGAGCGCGGTGTTCGCGGTCACCGCCGCGACCCTCACCCCGCAGACCTGGCGGTTCGGCGCACTGCCCGGCGCGGACGAGCTCGCCACCGCGGTGGCGTCGGCCGACGGGTACTACGGCGATCCGCTGGGCGCCGCCGACTGGCGGCGGGCCGTGAGCGGCGTGCTCGCCGAACGCGTCCGCTCCGAGCTGGCGGCGGCATGAGGCTGGCGGCGGCATGAGGTTCGAGGTCGACGGCACCCCGGTCGAGGCTCAGCCGCGGCCGGGCCAGTGCCTGCGCACGCTGCTGCGCGAGAGCGGCCACGTCGAGGTGAAGAAGGGGTGCGACGCGGGCGACTGCGGAGCGTGCGGCGTGCTGCTGGACGGGATGCCGGTGCACTCGTGCATCGTGCCAGCCGCCCGCGTCGACGGCGCGGCGATCACGACGGCGGCCGGCCTCGCCGACGGCGACGCGCTGCATCCCGTGCAGGAGGCGATCATCGAGCGCTTCGGCTTCCAGTGCGGCTTCTGCACCCCAGGGATGTGCGTGACCGCGTCGACCCTCCGCCCCGACGACCTCGACGACCTCGACCGCCGGATGAAGGGCAACCTGTGCCGCTGCACGGGCTACCGCCCGATCCGGGAGGCGATCGTGCACGCGGTGCGCGGGTCGGCGGGCGCAGAGCCTGCGGACGACCCCCACGAGGGCTCGCCCGGCGGTGTCGGGACGTCGCTCCGGCCCGAGGCCGGTCGTCGCATCGTGCAGGGCAGGGAGCCGTTCACGTTCGACCTCGCCCCCGGGCCCGACGCGCCGTTCGCCGGAACGCCGCTCGTGCTGCGGGTCGCGGTCAGTCCGCACGCGCACGCGCGCATCCGTGCGATCGACACGCGCGCCGCCCGCGAGCTGCCGGGCGTCGTGGCCGTCTTCACGCACGAGGACGTGCCCCGTGCGCGCTACTCGACGGCCCGCCACGAGCACCGCGACGACGATCCCGACGACACCCGGATGCTCGACGACGTCGTGCGCCACGTCGGTCAGCGCGTCGCCGCGGTGATCGCGCAGACCGCGGAGGCCGCCGACGCGGCGGTGCGCCTGATCGAGGTCGACTACGAGGTGCTGCCCGCGGTCTTCGACCCCGAGCTCGCGCGCGCGGCGGGCGCGCCGCTGCTGCACCCCGACCGCACGCCCGCCGACCGGGTCGACGAGGCCGGCCGCAACGTCATCGCGGCGCTGCACGACCGGCACGGAGACCTCGATGCCGCGCTCGCCGCCAGCGCGGTCGTGGTCTCGGGCACGTGGCAGACCCAGCGGGTCTCGCACGCGCAGCTGGAGACGCACGGCGCGATCGGCTGGCTCGACGCCGGCGGTCGAGTGGTGATCCGCTCGTCGACGCAGGTGCCGTTCCTCGTGCGCGACGAGCTGTGCCGCATCTTCGGCCTCGCCCGCGATCGCGTGCGCGTGCACGCGGCCCGCGTCGGGGGAGGGTTCGGCGGCAAGCAGGAGCTGTTCACCGAGGATCTCGTGACGCTCGCGGTGCTGCGCACGGGGCGGCCGGTCGCCTACGAGTTCGCCCGCACCGATCAGTTCTGGCGCGCCTCGGTGCGCCATCCCATGCGCGTGAGCGTGACCCTCGGCGCGACGTCAGACGGTCTGCTCACCGCGATGTCGGTCGACCTGCTCAGCGACACCGGCGCGTACGGCAACCACTCCCGCGGGGTCATGTTCCACGCCCTCGCCGAGTCGACGACGATCTACCGCTGCCCGGTGCGCCGGATCGACGGCGAGGTCGTCTACACCAACAACCCGCCGTCGGGCGCGTTCCGCGGCTACGGGCTCGGCCAGGTCGTGCTCGCCGTGGAGTCGGCGATGGACATGCTCTCCGAGCGCCTCGGCGTCGATCCGTTCGAGCTGCGCAGGCGAAACGCCGTCACCGCCGACGAGCCGCTGCACCCCGACGACGACCCGGGCCTGGTGTGGGGCTCGTACGGCCTCGACCAGTGCCTCGACCTCGCCGAACGGGCGCTTCGCCGCGGCAACGGCGTCGACGCGCCGCCGGGCTGGCTCGTCGGCGAGGGCATGGCCGCCGCGATGATCGCCACGATGGCGCCGCGGGGGCACGTCGCACACACCCGCGCGACCGTGCGCCCCGACGGCGGCTACGTGCTGCGGGTGGGTACCGCCGAGTTCGGCAACGGCACGTCGACCGTGCAGCGCCAGATCGCGCAGACCGTGCTGCAGGCCGGCCCCGACCGGCTGGAGCTGCGCGCGGCCGACACCGACCAGGTGTCGCACGACACCGGAGCCTTCGCGTCGGCGGGCGTCACGGTCGCGGGCAAGGCGCTGCACGCGGCGTGCCTCGCGCTGCGGGAGCGGATGCTCGGCGTCGCAGCCCTCGTGACCGGCACCGCGCCCGGCGACGCGGTGCTCACGGCCGAGGGCGTGCGCACGCCGGCCCGCACGGTCGGGTTCGGCGAGCTCGTGGATGCCGGCCGCACCGACGGCGAGGGCATCACCGCCGACGGCAGCGAGCACGGCGAGGTGCGGTCGCTGGCGTTCGACGTGCACGCCGTGCGGGTGGCCGTCGACCCCGACACCGGCGCCGTGCGCATCCTGCAGCAGGTGCACGCGGCGGACGCCGGCTTCGTGATGAACCCGGCGCAGTGCCGCGGGCAGATCGAGGGCGGGGTGGCGCAGGGCGTGGGCAGCGCGCTGTACGAGGAGGTCTTCGTCGAGGACGGCCGCGTGCTCTCGCCGGTGTTTCGCACCTACCGGGTGCCGCAGTTCGCCGACGTGCCCGACACCGAGGTGTACTTCGCCGAGACCTCCGACGACATCGGGCCTTTCGGCGCGAAGTCGATGAGCGAGTCGCCCTACAACCCGGTCGCGCCCGCGATCGGAAACGCCATCGCGCGCGCCCTCGGGCGCCGCCCGTTCGAGCAGCCGTTCTCGCGCGACCGTGTCTGGCGCCTCGCGCGCGCCGTGAAAGGAGAAGGATCGTGACCCTTGCGACAACCTGGGAGGCGAGTCTGCCCGCGTGGCTGGTCGCCGAGCTCGACCGGCTGCCGGTCGCGCTGTCGACGCCGACCGATCGGATGCGGCTCGTCAACGAGCTCGCCGACCGCAACTGGCGCGAAGGCAACGGCGGCCCGTTCGCGGCGATCGTGGTCGACGAGGCGACGGGGGAGCTCGTGTCGGTCGGCGTGAACGTGGTGCTCGGCTCGGGGCTCACGGTGACGCACGCGGAGGTGATGGCGCTGAGCCTCGCCCAGCGGGCGCTCGGCCGGTGGGACCTCGGCGCCTCCGGCGCCCGGCTCCAGCTGGTCGTCAACTGGCGGCCGTGCGTGCAGTGCTACGGCGCGACCATGTGGAGCGGCGTGCGCTCCCTGGTCGTGGCGGGCGAGGGCCCGCTGCTGGAGGAGCTCACCGGCTTCGACGAGGGCCCCGTCGTGGCCGACTGGGCCGAGCAGTTCGAGGCGCGCGGCATCCGTGTCACCGTCGGCGTCGGCCACGAAGAGGCCGTCGCCGTCTACCGGGCCTATGGCGCCAGCGACGCCCTCGTCTACAACGCCCGCGGCGACGCCGGCTGAGAAGGAGTGCACGTGAGCATCGTCGACAAGTCCGAGGTCGGCCTCGCCGAGCGGCAGTACCACATCGCGCTCGCGCCCGGCGAGGTCTCCACGGTGGCGCTGCTGCCCGGGGATCCGTTCCGGGTGCCGTTCGTGGCGGAGTTCCTCAGCGATGTGCGCGAGGTCGCGCACAACCGCGAGCACCGCACGATGACGGGCAGATACAAGGGGCGCCTCATCACCGCCACCTCGACCGGGATGGGGTGCCCGTCCACCGCGATCGCCGTCGAGGAGCTAGCGCGGGTCGGCGTGACCTCGATGATCCGGGTCGGCAGCTCCGCCGGTCTTCAGCCCGGTGTCGCACCGGGGGACCTGCTGGTGAGCGAGGGCAGCTTCCGCAACGACGGCACCACCTCCGCCTACGTGCCGGTGGGCTTCCCCGCCGTGCCCGACCTCGAGCTCACGCGCGTGCTCACCCGTCACGCCGAACGCATCGCGGCGGCGGCGGGCACCCGGGCGCACACCGGCATCAGCGTGAGCGACGACGCGTTCTACGCGGAGACGCCGGAGTGGATCGGCCAGCTGAACCGGATGGGCATCCTCAACGTCGAGATGGAGGCATCCGCCCTGTTCGTGCTGGGCAGGCTCCGGGGCCTTCGCACCGCGATGGTGTGCGCGTGCTCCAGCAACCTCGTCGACGGGGCATCGCTGTACTCGGAGCAGAACTCCGCGCTCAAGGACGGGTGGATGCGCAGCATCGAGGCCGCGCTGGAGGCCGCCGTCGAGCTCGAACTGTGAGCGGCCGGTCGCTCACACGTTCTTCTGCGGGCGCATGCCCATCCGCGCGAGCACGACGTCCTCCGCGATCTGCACGAGGTTGTACAGCACGAGCGACACCGCGGTGACGGCGACCACCGACGTCCACAGCGCCGCGAACTGGGCCTGCGGGATGTAGCCGGCGATCGTGCCGCCGATCCCCTGACCGACCGCGAGCCACTCCGCCAGCAGCGCGCCGGTGATGGCGCCGGGCACCGAGATGCGCACCGCGGCGAAGAACGCAGGCAGCGACGAGGGCATGGCGACCTTGCGCAGTCGGGTCCACGCCCCGCCCCCGTACACCTCGACGAGATCGTTCATCTGGGTCGACGCCGACTTGAGGCCGAAGCAGATGTTCACGAGAGCGGGGAAGAGCACGACGATGCCGCCGATGACCGCCACCGTCCAGACATCCCGCCCGAAGATCATGATGATCACCGGCGCCATCGCGATGAGCGGGACCGACCGCAGCAGCATCGCCACCGGCATCAGCGCGTGCTCCGCGCCCTTGCTCAGCTGGAAGACCGCCGCGCCGACCATCGCGACCACGAGGCCCGCGATGAAGCCGATGGCGGCGTGGCCCAGGGTGACGGCGAGGTTTCCCGCGATCATGTCGCGGTTCTGCGCGGCGGCGGGGACGGTGAAGAGGAAGTTCCACACGTCCACCGGGCCCTTGGCGATCAGCGGCGAGATCTGGAACGCCCACAGGACGCCGACCCACAGGCCGACGACGGCGACGAGCGTGAGCAGGAAGGTGAGCAGGCTCCAGCCGAGCGCGCGCAGCGTGCTGCGGGTCGCGGCGCGGCGGACCTCGCGGCTGAGGTCCGCCGTGGCCGGGCTGGTCTGCTGCAGTTCGTGCGCGGCGGTGAGGGTGGTCATCGTGCGCTCCCCTTCGACCACGGGGCGATCGCGCGTGAGACGAGGCCCAGCAGCCCGAAGCCCAAAAGCGCCACCGCGCCGCTGGACAGCGCCAGGGCCCACACCAGCGGTGCGTCGGAGTTCTGCATCGCCAGGGTCATCGCAAGTCCCACGCCCGCCTCGATCTTGCCGAAGAACTCGCCCAGCACCGCGCCGAGGAAGGCCGCGGGGACCGCGATCTGCAGGGCGTTGAGGATGGCGGGAAGCGCCGCGATCAGGCGCACCTTGTAGAGCTGGGTGAGCTTCGAGCCGCCGTAGACGGCGATGAGGTCGAGGCTCGACCGGTCGGCGGACTTCAGGCCGAGCAGCGCGCCGACGACCGTCGTGAAGAACACCGACAGCGCCGCCAGCAGCACCGCGGTGCCCGCGGGGTCGCCGGTCTGCGCGGGGGGTTTGATGAGCACGACCGCGAGCACCCCGATCGCGATGATCGGCACGCAGTAGGTGAGGATCGCGAGCTGCGTCGCGACGCCCTCCAGCCGCGGCACGATGAGCACGAGGGCCGCGAGCGCGAGCGCGAGGCCGTTGCCCCACAGGTAGCCGATGCCGGACTCCAGGAGGGTGACCGAGAAGTTGCGCAGGAAGTAGTCCCACCCCGCGTCGCCGAACGCGAGGATCACCTCGAACGGGGTGGGCACGAGGATCGTCGTGCCGGGGCCTCTGCCGAACGCCGAGGCGAGGATCCACCACAGCGCGACGATCGCGACGCCGCCGATCACACCCGTGACCCAGGCGGGAAGGCGGATGTCCTCCCAGTGGATCGTGCGGCGCCCGGCGGTGTCAGTGGTCATCTGCGGCCGCGCCCCCCAGTCCGAACAGCAGCTCGGACGCCCGGTCGACGTACGCGTGGAACTCGGGCGTGCGCATCATCTCCGGCGTGCGCGGACGCGGGAGGTCGATCGTCATGACCTCTTTGACCCGACCGGGGCGCGGGCTCATGACGGCGACCTGGTCGGAGAGGAAGATGGCCTCGGAGATGCCGTGGGTGACCAGCAGCGTCGTCGCCGGCTTCTCGGTCCAGATGCGCAGCAGCTCGAGGTTGAGCTTCTGCCTGGTCATGTCGTCCAGCGCGCCGAACGGCTCGTCGAACAGCAGCACCTCCGGCTTGAGGATCAGCGAGCGCGCGATGGACACGCGCTGGCGCATCCCGCCGGACAGCTGCGCGGGCTTGGCCTTCTCGAAGCCGTTCAGCCCGACGAGCGAGATCATCTCCTTCACGTACGCGTCGTCGACTCTGCGGTGCGCGATCTCGAACGGAAGGCGGATGTTGGACAGGACGCTGCGCCACGGCAGCAGCGCGGAGTCCTGGAAGGCGATGCCGAGCCCGTTGTCGCGGCGCAGCTCCTTCGGGTTCTTGCCGTCGACGCGTGCCGTGCCGCTCGTCGCGTCGTCCAGCCCGGCCAGAATGCGCAGGATCGTCGACTTGCCGCACCCGGAGGGGCCGAGCAGCGAAAGGAACGTGCCCTGATCGGTGTGCAGATTCGCGTCCTGCAGGGCCACCACGCTCTTGCGGCCGCTCGTGAACACCTTGTTGAGCCCGGAGATCTGCAGGCCGGTGCCCAGGGCCTCGCCCTGGACACCGGCCCCTGCGGAGCTCGTCGCGGTCGTCGAGTTCGCCACGGGTGGTCCGTCAGCCCGCGTAGTCCACGAGCTCGGGGTGCTCCTGGTACACTTCGGCCAGCAGCGACATGTCGAACAGCTGATCGGCGGTCAGGGTGACGCCGGCTCCGGCGAGGCTCGTGATCGTGTCGGCCTGCAGCGTCTCCGAGATCGTGAACAGCCCGTTCGCCTCGGTCTCGTCGGAGGTGACCAGGGCCTCCGCCTGCTCGGTCGCACCGGCGACCGAGTTCGTCAGATCGAGGTCCAGATCCTTGCCGTAGTCCTCGACGGCGAGCTTCGCGCCGGCCTCGGGGTCGTTGACGCAGTCGGTCCATCCCTTGATCTCGGCGACCAGGAACGCCTTGAGCTCCTCGCGGCTGTTCGCGATCATGTCGTCGGTGGTGGTGATCGTCTCGGCGACGAAGGGCAGGCCGTTGTCGGCGAACGGCAGGTTCGTCGTCTCGACGCCCTGCGCGGCGACGGTGATCGCCTCGTTCGTGAGGTAGGCGATGAAGCCGTCGACCTCGCCCTTGGTGAGCGGAGCGGGGTCGTACTGCACCGGCACGATGTGGACCTGGTCGTCGCCGTCGCCCGATTCGAGGCCGTTGGCGGCGAGGAACGCGTTGAACAGCGCCGTGTTGGAGTCCTGCACGCCGATCGTCTTGCCGACGAGATCCTGCGGGGTGGCGATGTTGCCCCCGCTCTTGAGCGACAGGACCGTGAAGGGGTTCTTCTGGTACGTGGTCGCGATGATCTTCAGCGGAGCGCCCTCGGAGGCGACGACCGAGCCGGTCGAGACCGCGTCGGAGAGGGCGACCTCCGCGGAGCCCGAGATGAGCTCGGCGGCGCCGGTCGACGGACCGGACGTCATCTTCACCTCGGTGAACCCGGCGTCGGTGTAGTAGCCCTCGGAGTCGGCGAAGAACTCGCCGCAGAACTCCTCGTTCTTGATCCAGCTCAGCTGCAGCGCCAGCGTGCCGTAGTCGGCCGCACCGGAGGCGGACGTCTCTTCGGACGACGTGGACGAGCCGCCGGAGGAGCAGGCGCTGATGCTGATCGCGGTCGCGACGACGGCGGCGCCGGCCAGCGCGGTGCGCAGCGCGCCGCGGGAAGTGGGGGTCATGGTGCGGTGTCTCCTGGAATGCAGTGTTGCCTCGGGTGGGAACACACGTCGGAGCGGGCTCCGGGTGATCACCTCACGGTAGGCACGGCAGGTTTCGCGCACGGAGCCGGTCGTGTTTCGTCGCCGTTACAGGTTCGCGGTCGTCGCCGGCTCGGTGCCGGCTCAGTGCGGGTGCCCCCGGTGCTCGACGAGCCGGGGCAGCTCGTGCACCTTGGCCGACGCCTCCGCGGCGAGCGGGTTGGCGCTGACGCCGCCGGAGTCGACGAGCTCGCCGCCGACGTAGACGGCCTTGAGGTTGCGCGGCGACATCGACAGCACGTAGCTGCGCACGGGATGCCACAGCGGCCCGACGTCGGGCGAGGCAGGGTCGACGAGCACGAAGTCGGCGAACTTGCCCACCTCCAGGCTCCCCACCCGGTCGGCGACCCCCATGATCTCGGCGCTGCCCAGGGTGTGCAGGCGCAGCATCCGCTCCGGCATCATCGACAGCGGATCCTTCGTGCGTGCGCGTTGCAGGTAGATGCCCATGCGCATGTTCTGCCACGGGTCGGCCACGTCGGTGCACGCCTGGTCGTCGAGGCCGACGCCGACCTTCATCCCCGCTGCGAGCATCTCCGGGACGAGCGCGACGCCGGAGGCGAGACGCCCGTTGGACGCCGGCTGCCACGACATGGCAGCCCCTCCGGCGACCGCCTGCTCGATGATCTCGGGCGTGGTCTGGATGAAGTGCCCGAAGACGAGGCCGAGCCCGAGGGCCCCCGCGTCGCGGTAGAGCGCGAACTTCGACTGCTGGTGCTCGATCGCCTCGGGCGACTCGAGGAAGTGCG
>JASGDZ010000012.1:0-6603 GCA_047606835.1 Microbacterium sp.
CCCTGCCGTGCAGACAGTGGTCGAACGCCGCGACCATCTCGTCCTCGCGCTCCACGCCGGGATACACGTCCACGAGCGCACGGATGCGGTCCGCCCGCAGCACGGCGAGGCCCTCTGGCCGGAGCGTCCCCAGGTCGCCGCCCGACCCCTTCACCCACAGCAGCTCGACGGGCCCGCCCGTGACCGGATCGACGCCGGTGCCCTTCGCGGAGGTGTTCCCGCCCGCGTAGTTCGTGTTCGCGGGGTCAGCGCCGAGGCGGTTCGAGCGCGCGATGAGCTCGGCGACCGTCCGGTCGGCATCCACGCTCACGCGCCCCATCCCGCCTGCACGCCGCCCACGCGCTCGTGCTCGATCCGTTCCTGGTAGCCCGACGCGGCGTACGCCGCTGCGGGGTCGGCGGCGAGGCCGCGGCTCTCGCGCCACGCCGCGAGAGCCGGCCGCACGTCGGTGTAGAACGCGTCCATGTAGATCGCGTTCGCGGCGAGCACGTCGTGCTCGCGCTGCGCGGCCGCCAGCGCCTCGCGGTCGATGAGCAGCGCCCGCGCGGTCATCTCCTGCACGTTCAGCACCGACCGGATCTGCCCGGGGATCTTCTTCTCGACGTTGTGGCACTGGTCGAGCATGAACGCGACGTCGGGGCTGTCCAGTCCGCCGCCGGAGATCACCTGGTCGATGATGCGGAAGAGCTGGAACGGATCGGCGGCCCCGACGATGAGGTCGTCGTCGGCGTAGAAGCGCGAGTTGAAGTCGAACGAGCCGAGCTTGCCGAGCCGCAGCAGCTGCATCACGATGAACTCGATGTTGGTGCCGGGCGCGTGGTGGCCGGTGTCCAGGCACACCATCGCGCGGTCGCCGAGGGCGGCCACCTGCGCGTACGACGTGCCCCAGTCCGGAACGTCGGTGTGGTAGAACGCGGGCTCGAAGAACTTGTACTCCAGCACGAGACGCTGCGTCCCCGACAGCCGCGCGTAGATCTCCTGCAGCGAGTCGGCGAGGCGGTCCTGGCGCGCGCGCAGGTCTGCCTGACCGGGGTAGTTCGAGCCGTCGGCCAGCCAGATCTTCAGGTCGCGGGAGCCCGTGGCATCCATGATGTCGATGCACTCGAGATGATGGTCGATCGCCTTGCGGCGGATCCGGTCGTCCTCGTGGGTGAGCGCCCCGAACTTGTAGTCGTCGTCCTGGAAGGTGTTGGAGTTGATCGTGCCGAGGGCGACGCCGAGGTCTTCGGCGTGCTTTCTCAGGTCGGCGTACGAGTCGACCCTGTCCCACGGGATGTGCAGGGCGACGCTCGGCGCGAGCGCGGTGAAGCGGTGCACCTGGGCGGCATCCGCGATCTTCTCGAACGGGTCGCGGGGCGTGCCCGCGGTCGCGAACACCTTGAACCGCGTGCCGGAGTTGCCGAAGGCCCAGCTGGGCAGCTCGATCGCCTGGCGTTCGAGCGCGGACCGGATGTCAGGGGGGAGGGTCGTCATCGCGCACCGCAATCTCGTCGTTGAGCATGAATCGTTTCAGTTCCCCTTCAGCGTAGAGTGAGGGCGGTCGCGGTGTCAATCGCGCCGCCGTCGTCGCGAGCGCGATGGGTCGATTCCGTCGCGGATGGAGCAGGAGGACCGGATGCCGGCGAGCGTGCGCGACGTCGCGAGGGCCGCGGGCGTGTCGGTGGGCACCGTCTCGAACGTGCTGAACAAGCCCGACCGGGTCGCCCCCGACACCGTGGCCCGCGTGCAGGCGGCCATCGAGCGCCTCGGCTTCGTGCGGAACGAGGCCGCGCGCCAGCTGCGGGCGGGCCGCAGCAGCACGATCGGGATCATCGTGCTCGACCTCGGCAACCCGTTCTTCACGGAGCTCGCCCGCGGTGCGGAGGAGCGCGCGCGCGAAGCCGGGCTGTCGGTGCTCGTGGCCCACAGCAGCGACGACCCGGACCGGGAGCGCGCCTCGCTCGACCTCTTCGAGGAGCAGCGCGCGTTCGGCGTGCTCCTGACGCCGGTCGCGGAGGACGCGGCGCGCCTGCGCCGCATGCGAGACCGCGGCATCCCGACGGTGCTCGTGGACGCGAAGGCGGCCGACCCGACCTTCTCCTCCGTCGCCGTCGACGACCTCGAGGGCGGGCGCCTGGCCGCCGCGCACCTCCTCGCCCTGGGGCGACGCCGGCTCGTCTTCGCGGGCGGGCCGGCCACGCTCCCCCAGGTCGCCGACCGGCTCGACGGCGCCCGGCGCGCCGTGGCCGCGCACCGCGGGGCGACGCTCGAGCACCTCGACACCCCGGCGCTCACCGTCGAGGAGGGGCGGCGGCTCGGGCACCGGATCGCCGAGCGGGAGCCCGCACAGCGCCCCGACGCGATCTTCGCCGCCAACGACCTCGTGGCGCTCGGCGTGCTGCAGACCTTCGTCATGGCCGGCGGCATCCGCGTCCCGGAGGAGATCGCGCTGATCGGCTACGACGACATCGACTTCGCCGCCGCCGCCGTCGTGCCGCTGAGCTCAGTGCGACAGCCCGCCCGGCTCATCGGGTCGACCGCGGTCGACCTGCTGTCGGCGCAGCCGTCGTCGCCGGACTCGGGCCGGCACCTCCTCTTCCGCCCGGAGCTCGTCGTCCGCGCCTCCACCGCCGGCTGAGGATCTGCGCCCCGTGCAGCGACGGGGCGCCGCGCTCAGCGGCGAGGCGCCGCGCTCAGCGGCGTGGGCGGGCGTCCTCAGAGGCCGCCGGCGAGCCGGTAGTACGCCTGGTTCCAGCGCAGCTCGCGCTGGAAGCCGCGCACCGTGGTGTCCTCGTCGATGACGACGAGCTCGGTCTTCGCGATCTCCGCGAAGTCGCGGAACACCTCGATGCCGACCGCGGTCGTCATCACGGTGTGGTGCGCGGCGCCCGCGGTGAGCCAGCACGCGGCGGAGGTAGCGAAGTCCGGTGCGGGCTTCCACACCGCCCGGCCGACGGGGAGCTTCGGGAGGTCGGGCGCCTCGACGTTCTCGACGACGTTGGCGACGAGCCGGAAGCGATCCCGCAGATCGCTCATCGCGACGACGAGCGCGGGCCCGGCATCGGCCGTGAAGACCAGGCGCACGGGGTCGTCCTTGCCGCCGATGCCGAGCGGGTGCACCTCCAGGCGGGGCCTCGCCGTCGTCAGCGTGGGCGAGACCTCGAGCATGTGGGCGCCGAGGATGCGCTCGGACCCCGGGACGAGATCGTACGTGTAGTCCTCCATGAGGCTCGCGCCGCCGGGCAGCCCCGCGCCCATCACGTTCGCCACGCGCACGAGGAGCGCCGTCTTCCAATCCCCCTCGGCGCCGAAGCCGTAGCCCTCGGCCATGAGCCGCTGCACCGCGAGGCCGGGCAGCTGCTTCAGAGCCCCGAGGTCTTCGAAGGAGGTCGTGAACGCGCCGAATCCGCCCGCCTCGAGGAACGAGCGCAGGCCGAGCTCGATCGCGGCGCCGTCGCGGAGGGACTGGTGGCGGTCGCCGCCGGGGAGCAGTTCGGCGGTGACGTCGTATTCGTCGAGGTAGGTCGCGACGAGAGCGTCGACGTCGGCGGCGGATGCGGCATCCACCGCTTCGACGAGCTCGTTCACCCCCCACGTGTTGACCTGGACGCCGAACCGCAGCTCCGCCTCGGTCTTGTCGCCCTCGGTCACCGCGACGTAGCGCATGTTGTCGCCGAATCGCGCGAGCCTGAGCGTGCGCGCGGCGGCCCAGCCCGCGGCGGCGCGCTCCCAGTCCTCGATCTGCTGCACGACGGCGGGGTTCGACACGTGTCCGACGACGGTCTTGCGCGCGACGCCGAGACGGGTCTGGATGTAGCCGAACTCGCGGTCGCCGTGCGCGGCCTGATTGAGGTTCATGAAGTCGAAGTCGATGTCGGCCCACGGCAGCTCGACGCCTGCCTGGGTGTGCAGATGCAGCAGCGGCTTCTGCAGCGCGTCCAGGCCCGAGATCCACATCTTGGCGGGGCTGAACGTGTGCATCCACGCGATGACGCCGATGACGTCGTCGCGCGCGTTCACCTCGAGCGCGAGCCGGCGGATCGAGTCGGAGTCCTTCAGCACGGGCTTCCAGACGACCTTCACCGGAAGGCCGGCGAGGCCGGCGGCGACCGCCTGCGACTGCTCGGCGACCTGACGCAGCGTCTCGTCGCCGTAGAGGTTCTGGCTGCCCGTGACGAACCAGACTTCGTAGCCGTCGAGCGAGGTGGAGAGGGTCATCGGGTTCCTTCTGGTCAGAGCGCGGCGACGGCGGCGGCCTCGACGGCCAGCCCCGCGCGGTAGCGGGCGAGGTAGGCGGCGAAGCCGGCGACGTCGTCGGGATCGGGGGCGACGGTGGATGCCTCGGCATCCCGGAAGACGCGTTCGGCGAGGTAGGTCGCAAGATCCGTCCCGGACTCGCCGAGATAGGCGGCGAGCACCGCGATGCCCCATGCGCCGCCCTCCGACGCCGTGGCGCGCACCGACACGGGCGCGCCGAGCGCGGCGGCGAGGAACCGCTGCGCGACGCCGGCGGTGCGGAACATGCCGCCGTGGGCATGCATCAGCTCCAGCTCGACGCCTTCGTCGTCGAGGACGCGCATGCCGAGCGCGAGGGTGCCGAACACGCCGTACACCTGCGCGCGTGCGACGTTCGCGAGCGTCAGGCGGCTGTCGGGGGTGCGCACGAACAGCGGACGCCCCTCCACGAGCCCCGCGATGGGCTCCCCCGCCAGGTGGTTGTACGCCAGCAGGCCCCCGGCGTCCGCATCGCCGGCGAGCGCTTCGCGCAAGAGCGTGTCGAACACGTCGTCGGTGGACAGCGGGCTCCCCGATGCCTCGGCGAAGCGTCCGAACAGCGCCGCCCACGCGGCGAGCTCGCTCGCGCCGTTGTTGCAGTGCACCATCGCGACGGCCTCGCCCGCGGGGGTCGTGACCAGGTCGAGCTCATGGTGACGCTGTGCGAGCGGCCGCTCGAGCACGACCATCGCGAAGATGCTCGTCCCGGCGCTGACGTTCCCGGTGCGCGGCGCCACGGCACCCGTCGCGACCATGCCCGTGCCGGCGTCGCCTTCGGGAGGACACAGCGGGATGCCGGCGCCGAGCGCCCCCGAGGGGTCGAGCAGCGCGGCGCCGGCCGGCGTGAGCGCGCCCGCCGGCTGCCCCGCGACCAGAACGGTCGGCAGCAGCTCGCGGAGCCCGACCGGCAGCCCGCCCAGGCAGTCGAAGCGGGAGAGCAGCTCCGCGTCGTAGTCGCGGGTCGCGGAGTCGATCGGGAACATGCCCGAGGCATCCCCGATCCCGAGCACGCGCCGACCGGTGAGCCGCCAGTGCACATAGCCCGCGAGCGTCGTGAGGAAGTCGATGCGGCCGACGTGCGGCTCGTCGTCGAGCACCGCCTGACGCACGTGCGCGACCGACCACCGCAGCGGGATGTTGGTGCCGAACAGGTCGCTGAGCTCGGCGGCGGCGGGACCCGTCGACGTGTTGCGCCACGTGCGGAAGGGCACGAGCAGTCCGCCCTCGGCGTCGAACGCGAGGTACCCGTGCATCATCGCGGACACGCCGATGGCGGCGATGGATGCCGGAGCCGCGCCGAGCCCGGCGACGAGATCGCGGTACGCCGCCTGCACGCCCGACCACACGTCCTCCAGGGAGTAGGTCCACGTGCGGTCCTCGAAGCGGTTCTCCCATTCGTGGCTGCCGACGGCGAGCACGTTCGCCGGGTCGTCGGCGTCGACGAGGCACGCCTTGATGCGGGTCGAGCCCAGCTCGATGCCGAGGACGGTGCTCATCGCCGGTCGTCCCCGCTCTGGCCGTAGACGTTCTGGTAGCGGTGGTAGAGCGCGTCGATCTTCTCCTGCGGGAGGGGGATGACGGGCCCCGCCTGGCGGGCGAGGTGGACGGTGCGGGCGGCGTCCTCGCACATCACGGCCGCCTTGACGGCGTCTCTCGCCGAGACTCCGATCGTGAAGGGCCCGTGGTTCTGCATGAGGACGGCGCGGCTGCGGTGCCCGGTCAGCGTCTCCACGATCCCCCGGCCGATCGAGTCGTCGCCGATGATCGCGAAGGGGCCGACAGGGATGGGCCCGCCGAACTCGTCGGCCATGCCGGTGATGACGCACGGGATCTCCTCGCCGCGCGCGGCCCAGGCCACGGCGTAGGTCGAGTGGGTGTGCACCACCCCGCCGACCTCGGGCATATGCCGATACACGTACGCGTGCGCGGCGGTGTCGCTCGACGGGCTGCGGTCGCTTCCGGGCGAGTCGGCCACGACGACGCCGTCCAGATCGCACAGGATCATGTTGTCGGGCGCGAGGTCGTCATACGACACGCCAGAGGGCTTGATGACGAACAGCTCGGCGCCGGGCACCCGCCCCGAGACGTTGCCGCCGGTCCAGACGACCAGCCCGTAGCGCACGAGCTCTGCGTGGAGCGCGGCGACCTCTCGGCGGGTCGCCGCGATCGCCGCTTCGAGGTCCGGGCTGGGGTCGACGGTCACAGGGAGCCTCCGTTGGTCTCGTGTGAGGGCGCTGCGGAGAATGTTACCGGTAACACTCATGATTCGCGACCCGCGCGCGGGGCCTGTCGCGCGGCCGGCACCGCGGCCGTCGAGCTGCGCACGACGAGCTCCGGCGCGCCGACGAC
>JASGDZ010000013.1:0-8678 GCA_047606835.1 Microbacterium sp.
CGACGACGTACTCCTCCAGGAACGCGAAGATCTCGCGGGGCTTGGGCAGGTCGAAGTCGGAGACGACGCCGGCTGCCTGCTCGGAGGCGCGCTCGTCGATGATCTCGTTGCACAGCTCGACGCACTCGTCGCAGATGTAGACACCGGGCCCGGCGATCAGCTGCTGCACCTGCTTCTGGCTCTTGCCGCAGAAGGAGCACTTGAACAGGTCGGCGCTCTCACCGATGCGAGCCATGTGCATCCTCCCGTCAGGACGGCCCCGCTGGACCGGACGCTGTCGAGCCTAACCGCTGGGACCGACAACCGGGCGCATTGCCGCACCGGTGCAGACGGTGTGGCGCGCTACGCGCCGATGGCCGCCTGGCCGCGCTTGCGCGTCGTGAGCACCTGGTCGACGAGGCCGTACTCGACCGACTCCGCGGCGGAGAGGATCTTGTCGCGGTCGATGTCCTTGTTGACCTGCTCCTTGGTGCGCTGGGAGTGCTTCGCCAGCGTCTCCTCCAGCCACGTGCGCATCCGCAGGATCTCCTGCGCCTGGATCTCGATGTCGGAGGCCTGGCCGTGACCCGCCTCCCCCATCGCGGGCTGGTGGATGAGGATGCGGGCGTTCGGCAGCGCGAGGCGCTTGCCCGGCGCACCGGCAGCCAGCAGCACGGCGGCGGCCGATGCGGCCTGACCGAGCACGACGGTCTGGATCTGCGGCGACACGTACTGCATCGTGTCGTAGATGGCCGTCATCGCGGTGAACGAGCCGCCGGGCGAGTTGATGTACATGATGATGTCGCGGTCGGGATCCTGCGACTCCAGCACGAGCAGCTGCGCCATGACGTCGTCGGCCGACGCGTCGTCGACCTGCACGCCGAGGAAGATGACGCGGTCCTCGAAGAGCTTGTTGTAGGGGTCCTGCCGCTTGTAGCCGTAGGCCGTGCGCTCCTCGAACTGGGGCAGGATGTAGCGGCTGTTCGGGACCTGCAGTCCACGGGGCATGCTCGGCGCGCCGAAGGTGGGGACGTTCATGGTTCTCTCTCTTTCGCCTTCGGTTCGTCAGTTCGCCGTGCCGCCGCCGCCGACGACGTCCGTCGCGGACTCGCGGATGTGGTCCACGAAGCCGTACTCCAGCGCCTCCTCGGCGGTGAACCAGCGGTCGCGGTCGCCGTCCTCGTTGATCTGCTCGACGCTCTTGCCGGTCTGCGCCGCCGTGATCTCGGCGAGGCGGTTCTTCATCGACACGATCAGCTGCGCCTGGGTCTGGATGTCGCTCGCGGTGCCGCCGAAGCCGCCGTGCGGCTGGTGCAGCAGCACGCGCGCGTTCGGGGTGATGTAGCGCTTGCCCTTGGTGCCGGCGGTGAGGAGCAGCTGGCCCATGGACGCCGCCATCCCGATGCCGACCGTGACGATGTCGTTCGGCACGAACTGCATGGTGTCGTAGATGGCCATGCCCGCCGTGATCGAGCCGCCCGGGGAGTTGACGTAGAGGTAGATGTCCTTCTGCGCGTCCTCCGCGGCCAGGAGCAGGATCTTCGCGCAGATCTCGTTCGCGTTCTCGTCGCGCACCTCCGAGCCCAACCAGATGATGCGGTCCTTCAGCAGCCTGTCGAAGACGCTCGTCGCGACAAGGGGTTCGGGCATGTTCACTCCTGATTCGTTGCGTGGTTTCGAATCTACCGGCGCGGTTTCGGCGGTTCGCCCGTGTTCGCCCTCGGCAGAGCAGAGGGGCGGATGCCGGTCGCATCCGCCCCTCTCGTCGGGTCCGCGAGACGCGGCCTACTTCTTCTTCTTCGACGCCTTCTCGGCGGGCTCGTCCGCCGCGGCGACGTCTTCGGGATCGGCAGCGGCAGCGGCAGCCGCGATCTCCTGCGCCTCCTCGACGACGTCCTCCTCCGCGGCGGAGAGGTTCTCGACCGCCACGAAGCCGGCGAGATCGACGGGCGCGCCGTTGCTGTCGACGACGTTGACGCGGCCGAGGGCGACAGCGAGCGCCTTGTTGCGGGCGACCTCGCCGACGAGCGCGGGCAGCTGGTTGTTCTGCTGGATGACCTCGACGAACTCCTGCGGCGCCATGCCGTACTGCGCTGCCGACTGGATGAGGTACTGGGTCAGCTCGTCCTGCGAGACCTGCACGTCGGCCTGCTCGGCGATCGCGTCGAGCAGGAGCTGCGTCTTGAACTGCTTCTGGCTGGACTCCGTGACCTCGGCGCGGTGCTTGTCGTCCTCCAGGCGGCCCTCGGACTCGAGGTGGCGGTGCACCTCGTCTTCGACGAGCGACGCCGGCACGGGGATGTCGACCGTCTCCAGCAGGTAGTCGACCAGCCGGTCGCGCGCGTCGGAGCCCTGCGCGAACGTCGACTGCTGCGCCACGCGCTCGGCCAGGCTCTCGCGCAGCTCGGCGATCGTGTCGAACTCGCTGGCGATCTGGGCGAAGTCGTCGTCGGCCTCGGGGAGCTCGCGCTCCTTGACGCTCTTGACGGTCACGGAGACCTCGGCCTGCTCGCCCTCATGGTCGCCGCCGATGAGCGTCGAGCGGAACGTGGTCTGCTCGCCGGCCGTCAGCGAGTCGACGGCCTCGTCGATGCCGTCGAGCAGCTCGCCCGAGCCCACCTCGTACGACACGCCCTCGGCGCGATCGATCTCGGCGCCGTCGATCGTGGCGACGAGGTCGAGCTCGACGAAGTCGCCGCTGGCTGCGGGGCGGTCGACCGTGACGAGCGTGCCGAAGCGGCTGCGCAGCCGGTCGAGCTCGGCGTCGACGGCGGCCTCGTCGACCGAGGCGGCGTCGACCGTGATCGTGATGCCCTCGTAGGCGGGAAGCTCGAAGTCGGGGCGCACGTCGACCTCGACGTCGACGACGAGGTCGCCCGAGAAGTCCTTGTCGCTCGGCCACTCGACGATGTCGGCGCTCGGCCGTCCCAGCACCTTGACGGCGTGCTCGGTGACCGCCGCGCGGTAGAAGCCGTCGAGGCCCTCGTTGACGGCGTGCTCGATGACGGCGCCGCGTCCGATGCGCTGGTCGATGATCGGAGCCGGCACCTTGCCCTTGCGGAAGCCCGGCACCTGGACGTCCTCGGCGATGTGCTGGTAGGCGTGCGCGATGCTCGGCTTGAGCTCTTCCGGCGTGACCGTGATGTGCAGCTTCACTCGCGTGGGGCTGAGCTGCTCGACGGTGCTGTTCACCATGCTTGTTCGTTCTCCTCGTGGTGTGCCGCACGCGCGTGCGACGGTGAAGGGGCGGGGTGTCTGCGGGGGTCGTCGTCGGAGCGACGGGATGTGCGCCCGCGGCGTCGGCGGGACGCGCGGCGACGGCCGATCATCGAGTCTATCCGAACATGCGCGAGGGTCCCGCGGGGCCCTCGCGATCAGCGCGCGGCAGTCGGCGAGCTGCTTGAATTCGTTGGGGTACTGATGATATGGTGGGTCGGCAACGTACGAAGGAGTCGGCATGCAGTTCTACCGCGACGGGTACTATCCCGGCGACCCGCAGGTGCGACCGGCAGCCGCCGCGGCGCTCGGCCGCGGCGCCGGGATCGGCGATCGCGTCGACGTCCTCATCGTCGGGACAGGGCCGGCCGGAACCGTGCTCGGCGCCCAGCTCGCGGCCTTCCCCTCGATCGACACCCGGATCGTGGAGCGCCGTTCCACGCCGCTCGCCCTCGGCCACGCCGACGGCGTCGCGGTGCGCACCATCGAGATGTTCCAGGCGTTCGGGCTGGCCGACATCCTCCTGCGGGAGGCGTACTGGGTCAACGAGGTGCGGTTCTGGAGCCCGTCCCCGTCTGACCGCTCGCGCATCGAACGCTCCGGGTGGGTCGTCGACACGCCCGACGGGCTCAGCGAGTTCCCCCACGTGATCGTGAACCAGGCGCGCATGCAGCAGTGCCTGCTGCAGCACATGGCGGACTCGCCGAGCAGATTGACGCCGGAATACGGCGTCGAGTTCGTCTCCCTGACCGTCGGCACGGGCGAGTACCCGGTCGAGGCGACGCTGCGCCGGAGCCTGGACGGCGGCGACGCCGAGGAGTTCACCGTCCGCGCGAAGTACGTCGTGGGCTGCGACGGCGCCCGCAGCGGCGTGCGCCGGTCGATCGGGCGGGAGCTTCGCGGCGACTCGGCCGACCACGCGTGGGGCGTCATGGACGTGCTGGCCACGACCGACTTCCCCGACTGGCGGACGAAGAACGTCATCCAGTCCGCGGGCAAGGGCACCCTGTTGATGATCCCGCGCGAGGGCGGGAATCTCGTGCGGCTCTACGTCGATCTCGGCGAAGTGCGCGCGGGAGACGCCGAGATCCGCAAGACGGGCGTCGAGAAGCTGACGGCGGTCGCGAACGACATCCTGCATCCCTACTCGATCGACGTGAAGGCGGTCGTGTGGTCGTCGGTGTACGAGGTGGGACAGCGCCTGGCCGACCGGTTCGACGACGTCCCGGCCGGCGACGAGGCGCATCGCGCTCCCCGCGTGTTCATCGCGGGCGACGCGTGCCACACGCACTCCGCGAAGGCCGGGCAGGGCATGAACGTCTCGATGCAGGACGCGTTCAACCTCGGCTGGAAGCTCGCGGCCGTGCTGGAGGGCCGGAGCCTGCCCGCACTGCTGCACTCCTATTCGGCGGAGCGGCACACGGTTGCCGAAGACCTCATCGCGTTCGACAAGTTCTGGTCAGACTTCATCGCACAGCCCACGATCGACCCAGAGCACCCCGAGCGCGGCGGCGTGAACTCCGAGCAGCTGCGCGCCGAGTTCGCGCGGCAGGGGCGCTACACCGCGGGACTCTCGACGAGGTACACGCCCTCCGCCCTCACCGGCGAGGGCACCCATCAGCAACTCGCCACGGGCTTCGAGATCGGGACCCGTTTCCATTCCGGCCGCGTCGTGCGGGTAGCGGATGCTCGGCGCATGCAGCTCGGCCACGCGCACGTCGCCGACGGCCGATGGCGCCTGTACGCCTTCGGTGACGGCGACGGGCTCCGGGCGCTGACGGGATGGCTCACCGACGCCGCAGACTCGCCGGTCAACCGCTTCACTCCGCCAGGCGCCGACCTCGACAGCGTCATCGACGTGCACGGCGTCTTCCGCACCGGGCACCACGACGTCGACCTGAGCACCGTCGCAGAGATCCTGCGACCGCACTCGGGGCGGCTCGGGCTGCAGGACTGGGAGAAGGTGTGGGCGATCGACCCCGCCGACGACGTCTTCGCCGCACGGGGCATCGCGCCGGGCGGGGCCATCGTCGTCGTCCGCCCCGATCAGTACGTCGCGCACGTGCTGCCGCTAGACGCGCGGGCCGAGCTCAGCGCCTTCTTCGCCCAGTTCCTCGTCGAGCAGCGGACGGCGCCCGGCTCGTGACCGCCGAAGAGCCCGAACCGCAGCGCCACACCGGCTATCTGATCCGGCGCGCGCAGCAGGTGCACGTCGCGGCGTGGGCACGGCTCGTGTCCACCGAGACCTCCAGCGTGCAGTACGCGATCATCGCCACGCTCGATCGGCTCGGACCGCGCAGCCAGAGGCAGCTGTGCGACGAGATCGACCTCGACCGCTCCACGATCGCCGACCTCGTCACGCGGATGGAGCGGCGCGGGCTCGTCCGACGCGATCGTGACCCCGCCGACGCCCGCCGCAAGACCGTCACGCTGACGCCGCTCGGACACCGGGAACATGAGCGGCTGCGCCCCCTGGCCGACGAGGTGGAGCACGCCCTCACCGACCGCCTCACCACCGCCGACCGCGACGTGCTCCGGCGCACGCTTCGGCTGCTGCTGGAGAGCGCACCGGACGACTCCCCCGCGGGATGACCACTGGGCGCGCTCGTTCGCCTGCGCCGGCTCCCACGTCGAGGGCGTGAGGGCGCTCCTTCTGCAGCACTCGTCAGGGTGCGGGGGCGAGCTCGACCGGCTCGCCGAGCGGCGGCGTGAGCACCGTGGTGCCCTCGGGGGCGAACTTCGCGATCAGGGCCCGGTGCATCTGCTGGTGCGGTGCGGCAAGGCCGCCGTCGTGCACGGGGATCGCGATGCGCGGGGCGACCGCGCGCAGGTAGTCGATCGTCTCGGACAGCTTCATCCACGGGGCGCCCGTGGGCAGCAGCAGCACGTCGACGGGATGCTCCGGGCGCGCGAACGCGTCGCCCGGGGCGAAGACGGCGCCGGCGATGTGGAAGCCGTAGTCGACCGGCAGCGGAACACCCGGATAGATCACCTCGTGCGCCCAGCTGGTGACGTCGATGTCGACGCCCCCGACGGTCAGCGTGCCCGGCTCCACGACGTGCACGTCGTCGAGCCCGGCGTCGGTCGCCACGGCGCAGCTGGCGGCGTCGCCGTACAGCGGCACCGCGGCACCGCCGCGCACGGCGCGCACCTGGTCGGCGGTGATGTGGTCGGGGTGCGCGTGCGTCACGAGGATGCCGTCGAGGTCGGCGCACGCCTGAAGGGCCGGGGTGAGGCTGCCGGGGTCGAGGAGCAGGCGCGTGCGCCGGTCGGCGCGGCGCACCTCGACCAGGACGCAGGAGTGGCCCCGCAGGGTGAGGGTGAGGGTGAGGGTTTCGGTCATTCGGTTCTCCAGTGGATCAGGCGGCGATGAAGTACGTGCGCCCCACGAAGTCCGCCACGAGCTTGTCCGCCGGCTTCTGGCAGATCTCGCGCGGGCAGCGCTCAGCGCAGCTGCGTCGACACTTCGGGGAAGTAGCGCACGTACGCCTCGCCGAGGGTCGTGTGCGGCAGGCCCAGGTTCGGTCCGGCGTTGCGCTTGAGCTGCACGCCGCGGCGCACGGCGAGGTCGGTGTAGTACGACCACATGTGCTTCTGCGCCGGAAGGCACTCCATCGCCGCCCGCTTGCGCTCGAACGCCTCGGTGATGTCCAGGAGCAGGTTCGGCTTGAAGTCGCACTGCTCGGGCTGGTGCGGCTCGAAGAAGAACACCGGCGGCGCGCCGATGATCTCGTCGCGCGTCGGCATCGAGCCGTCGGAGTGCGGCACGCCGATCGCCTGCGCGAGCACGCGGGCCTGCAGCGCCATGCGGGCAGCGGCCGGGTGGTCTCCGTTGTAGACGTCGACCAGCGGATGCGTGAGCACGACGGTCGGCTGCACGCGCCGGAAGACGTCGACGAGCGAACGCACGGCCGCCTCCGACTCGACCAGCGGATAGTCGCCGAGGTCGAGGAACTCGATCTCGGCGCCGAGCGCGGCCGCGGCCGCCTCGGCCTCGGCCCGCCGCACCGCCTTGATCTCGTCAAGCGGCTTGCCCTCGAGCCACTGGCTCGCCGACTCGCCCCGCTCGCCGTAGGACAGGCACACCACCACCGCGCGCTCGCCGCGCAGCGCGGCGGCGGCGATCGCGCCACCGGCACGCCACACGAAGTCTCCGGCGTGCGCGCTCACGACCAGCAGTGCGGGTTTATGCTCGCCCACGGCATCTCCAATCGAGGTGGTCGACGTCGACCATGCGTCATCGCGGTGCAACACAACCACAGCGCACGGTGTCCCGTCAACCGATTGTCAACAATTTAGGTAACAATAATGTCATCGAGATGCCCGCGCAACGTGAAACAGAACCAGGAGCAACCATGAGCCGCGACATGCGACGACGCACGGCCGAGGCGACCAGAGCGCTCGCGGTCGCCGGTCACTCCGACATGATCTGGGGGCACCTCGCTCTGCGCGACCCCGACGGCCGCGGTGTCTGGATGAAGGCCTCGGGGTGGGGGCTCGAGGAGGTCGACGAGGCGCGGGTGCTGCTGGTCGGCTGGGACGGCGAGGTGCTCGACGGCGACGGGCGACGACACATCGAGTACCACATCCACACCGAGATCATGCGGCGCCGGCCCGACGTGGGCGCGTCGGTGCACACCCACCCCGAGGACGTCAACGTCTTCTCCTCGCTCGACATCCCGCTGCTGGCACTCTCGCACGACGCCGTGCCGTTCGCCGACCCGCAGATCCCGCGCTTCACCGTGACGGGCGATCTCGTCCGCACCGCCGAGCTCGGCGCGCTGCTCGCCGGGGATCTCGGCGCGCAGCCGGCGTGCCTCATGCCCAAGCACGGCATGGTCGCGGTCGGCGTCGACGAGGCCTTCGCCGTCATGCACGCCGCACTGCTGTCGAAGGCGTGCCGCAGCGCCGTGCAGGCCCACGCTGCGGGCGGACCCAGGGTCTTCTCCGACGCCGCGGAGATCTCCGACAAGAAGCTCCACGCGTGGCCTGAGGCGCAGATCCGTGCGGGCTACGCGTATCTGCTGCGACGCGCGGCCGCGCTGACCTAGAGCGCCACGCGCGCCACCTCCGCGGCCGCGGAGTCCTCGTCGTCACCGTGCCGGATCGTGCGGATGACGCTGCTCACGTGCGCCTCCATCGCGGCCTTGGCCGCCTCGGGACTGCGCGCGCACACGGCGGCGATGATCGCGAGATGCTCGGGAAGGGATTGCGCCGGCCGACCCGGACGCAACGAGAGGCGGAACTGGTGGCGCACCATCTGGCCGTTCAACTGCGTGAGCATGCGCGTCGCGACGGCATGCCCCGCCACGTCGCGCAGCTTCCCGTGCAGCGCGGCGTTCAGCTCGGAGTAGCGCAGCAGCTCGCCGTCGTCGACGGCCGCCTGCATGTGGCGGCCGACATCCCGCAGCATGGCGATGTCGTCGTCGCTGACCCGTTCGGCCGCGCGGGCGGCGACCAGTCCCTCGACGGCGCGGCGGATC
>JASGDZ010000014.1:0-15917 GCA_047606835.1 Microbacterium sp.
CTCGACGCGGCGGCGCTCGCCGCGCTCGCCGTCGCAGGCGTCCGCCTGCACGCACGCGCCGCGGCCTTCTCGGCGGCGCGGCTCGGCGCCGGGGGCGGGCCGATCACGGCGCTCGACGTCGCCGACGCGCTGGCACGCGCGGTCGCCGAGCAGTTGGCGCCGGCTCGATGAGCGAGCCCGCTGCGCTGGCGCGCTCGACGACCGGAGCGCCCCCGTACACTCGAACGGTGTCGAGGCGAGCGGTGCTGTGGGTGGCGTTCGCCATCGTCCACATCGGCATCGCGACCCTGGGGTTCCTCCTTCCGAACGCCCCGATGGGCGACGTGTCCAACGTCTACGACCCGTGGTCGCGCGAGGTGCTCGACGGCCGCTGGGTCGACGACCGGCTCGTGCGCCCCTGGATCGTCGGCATCGACGAGCAGTGGGTGTACCCCCAGCTGGCGCTCGCGCCGATGGTGCTCGCCCAGTCGATCTCGTGGATCGCCGGCTACTACGTCGCGTGGGCGATCGTCGTGACCGCCGTCGACGCCGTGGGCTTCGCGGTGCTCGTCGGTCGGGCGCGCTCGACCGGGCGAGTCGCCGCCGCGTGGGTGTGGCTGACCTTCCTGGCGCTCCTCGGGCCCATCGCGATGTACCGCGTCGACGCCGTGACGGTGCCGCTGGCGGTCATGGGCGGACTGTGGCTCGTGGGCCGGCCCTGGCTCGGCTCGGCCCTGCTCGCCGTCGCGACGTGGATCAAGGTGTGGCCCGCCGCGCTCATCGCGGCGGCGGTCGTCGCGCTGCGCCGGCGGCTCGCCGTGGTCGGCGCCGCCGTCGCCGTGTCGGCGCTCGTCGCTCTCGCGGTCGTGACCGCGGGCGGCGCGCGGTACCTCTTCGGCTTCGTCGGCGACCAGGCCGGACGGGGCCTGCAGATCGAGGCCCCGGTGAGCGCCGTCTACCTGTGGCTCGCCGCCTCGGGCGTGCCGGACGCATGGGTCTACTACAGCCCCGAGATGCTCACCTTCCAGGTCACGGGGCCCGAGGTCGACACCGTCATCGCGGTGATGACGCCGCTGCTCGTGCTGGTGATCCTCGCGATCGCGGTGCTCGGCGCCGTCAAGCTGTGGCGCGGGGCATCCTTCGTCGCGCTCTTCCCTGCGCTGTCGCTCGCGATCGTGCTCGCCTTCATCGTCGTGAACAAGGTCGGCTCGCCGCAGTACTACGTGTGGCTCATCGCGCCGCTCGTGATCGCCATCGCCCTCGACCGCGCGCGCTGGTGGGGCATCACCCTGCTCGCGCTGGGGGTCGCGATCCTCACGCAGGTGGTGTACCCGATCCTGTACCGCGGGCTCATGATCGTGCCGAACCCCGCGGTCGACGCCGTGCTCGTGCTGACGGTGCGGAACCTGTGCGCCCTCGTGCTGTTCGGCTGGGCGATCGTCAAGCTCGCGCGTGTGCGCCCGCACCCCCATCACCATCGCTGAGAGGACGTCCTCGTGCTCATCGCCTTCTCCGTCGCGCCGAGCGGCGCGGCCCCGGGCGGCGCCGACCGCGCCGACGGCTCGGTGCACGACGCCGTGGCCGCCGCGGTCGCCGTGGTGCGGGCGTCGGGCCTGCCGAACCGCACCACGTCGATGTTCACCGAGCTGGAGGGGGAGTGGGACGAGGTGATGGATGTCGTCAAGCGCGCCACCGCGGCCGTGCTGCCGTTCGGCTCGCGGGTGTCGCTCGTGCTGAAGGCCGACATCCGCCCCGGTTGGACGGGTGAGCTCGACGCGAAGGTGGAGCGCCTGGAGGGCGCGTTGCGCGATCCCGACGCCCCGGCCTGAGCCCGCGCCCGCCGCCCCGCCCTGAGCCCGCGCCCGCAGCGGCGGCAGTTCCCTGATGTGGCTGCGGTCCCCTGAAGCGGCGGCACAGATCGGACGCGCCACTTCAGGAAACCGCCGCCGAACGCGCGACGAGGCGCGGGTGGGGATGCCGGGTCAGACCGGCGTGTCGAGGAGACGGCGCAGGTGAGCGCCCACCGCGGCGGTCTCGATGAGGAACCCGTCGTGCCCGAAGTCGCTCGCGATCACGACCGCCGCGTCGCCGTCGAGCGTGCGCGGGATGCCGCGGGCGATGCGGTGCTGCCCGTCGATCGGGAACAGGCGGTCGCTGTCGATGCCGAGCACCAGGCTCGTCGCGGCGATGCGGGCGAGGGCGTCCTCGACGCCGCCGCGGTCGCGCCCGATGTCGTGCGAGTCCATCGCCTCGACGAGGCGGATGTACGTGTTCGCGTCGAAGCGACGCGTGAAACGGTTGCCGTGGAAGTCGAGGTACGACTCCACCGCGAAGCGGCCGCCGCGGCCGAGCGGACTGAGCCCCGACTGCCATGAGCGCTGGAAGCGCTGGTTCAGCTCGGTGGGGCTGCGGTAGTTCAGCAGCGCCATGCGCCGGGCGAGGGCGAGACCGCGGTGCGGGCCGTCCCCGTCGGCCGAGTCGTAGTACTCGCCGCCCTGGAACCGCGGGTCGATCTGGATCGCCTCCAGCTGCACGCAGTTCAGCGCGATCTGGTCGGCGGTGTTGACCGGCGGCGCCGACAGCACGGCGAGCCGCGCGACGCGGTCGGGGTGTTCCACGCCCCACTCCAGCGCGTGCATGCCGCCCATCGAGCCGCCGACGACCGCCGCCCAGCGGTCGATGCCCAGCGCGTCGGCGAGCCGCACCTGCGCGGCGACCTGGTCGCGGATCGTGAGGTACGGGAAGCGCGACGCCCACTCGTAGCCGTCGGGCGCGATGCTCGCGGGACCGGTCGTGCCCTGGCAGCCGCCCAGGATGTTCGGCGCCACGACGAACCAGCGGTCGGTGTCGATCGCGCAGCCGGGGCCCACGACATCCCCCCACCAGCCGGAGGTCGGATGCCCCGGGCCCGCCGCGCCGCGCACGTGGCTGTCGCCGGTGAGGGCGTGGGAGACGAGCACGGCGTTGTCGCGATCGGCGCTCAGCTCTCCCCACGTCTCGAACGCGAGCCGGATGCCGGGCAGCTCGCCGCCCGACTCGGTGCGAAACGGCCCGAACGCGGCGAAGCGCCGGTCGCCCGGGGGATCGCCGTCGCGCCACGCCCCTGTGGCGGGCGGGCGGGCGCGCAGCAGGCGCGCATCGGCCTCCGTCACCGGCGCCGACGGCACGGTGTCTTCGGAGATCTGCCAGTCCACGGTCCCATCTTCGCCGGTCGACCCCGTCGTTCCCCGCGTGTTACGCCCCGTGTTCTGCCTGGCCCGACGCACGACGACGGATGCCCCGGGCCGTAGCGGCTCCGGGGCATCCGTCGATGCGGGTCAGGCGCGCGCGGCCTCCGACACGCGACGCGCGGCGGCCAGCGCCTGGGCGAGGTCGGCCTTGAGGTCGTCGATGTTCTCCAGGCCCACCGACAGGCGCACGAGGCCGGGGGTGACGCCCGTGGTGAGCTGCTGCTCGGGGGTCAGCTGCGAGTGCGTCGTCGACGCGGGGTGGATCACGAGCGAGCGCACGTCGCCGATGTTGGCGAGGTGGCTGAACAGCGTCAGCGAGTTGACGAACTCGCGACCGGCCTCGACACCGCCCTTGAGCTCGAACGACAGCACCGCGCCGACGCCCTTCGGGGCGTACTTGTTGGCGGCGGCGTACCACGGCGACGTGGGCAGGCCGGAGTAGTTCACCGACGCGACGTCGTCCTGGTTCTCCAGCCACTCGGCGATCTCCTGCGCGTTCTGCACATGCCGCTCGACGCGCAGCGACAGCGTCTCGATGCCCTGGATGAGCAGCCACGCGCTGTTGGGGGAGATCGAGGAGCCCAGGTCGCGCAGCAGCTGCACGCGCGCCTTGATGATGTAGGCGAGGCCGTCGCCCACCGCCGCGGTGTACGACGCGCCGTGGTACGACGGGTCGGGCTCGGTGAGCCCGGGGAACTTGTCGACGTTCTTCGACCACTCGAACTTCCCGCCGTCGACGATCACGCCGCCGATCGTGGTGCCGTGGCCGCCGAGGAACTTCGTCGCCGAGTGCAGGACGATGTCGGCGCCGTGCTCGAACGGCTTGATGAGGTAGGGGGTGGCGATCGTGTTGTCGACGATGAGCGGCACGCCGTTCTCGTGCGCCACGTCGGCGACGGCGCGGATGTCGAGCACGTTGATCTTCGGGTTTCCGATCGTCTCGGCGAAGAAGAGCTTCGTGTTGGGGCGCACCGCGGCGCGCCACTCGTCGGGGTCGTCCTGGTTCTCCACGAACGTGACCTCGATGCCGAGCTTGGCGAGCGTGTACTTGAAGAGGTTGTACGTGCCGCCGTAGATCGAGCTCGACGAGACGAAGTGGTCGCCGGCCTGCGCGATGTTGAGCACGGCGAACGTCTCGGCCGCCTGGCCGGAGGCCACCAGCAGCGCGCCGGTGCCGCCCTCCAGCGCCGCGAGACGCTGCTCGACGACATCCTGCGTCGGGTTCATGATGCGCGTGTAGATGTTGCCGAACTCGGCCAGCGCGAAGAGGTTCGCGGCGTGGTCGGCGCTGTCGAAGACGTAGGACGTGGTCTGGTAGATCGGCGTCGCACGGGCCTTCGTCACCGGGTCGGGCTGGGCGCCCGAGTGGATCTGCTTGGTCTCGAAACGCCAGTTCTCGGGTGCGGACATCTGCGCTGCTCCTGCAAGTTCGGGTCTCCGCGGCGCATCCGCGGACCCTGCTGACAGTACGGATGCCGCGCCCGTGTCAACAGGGGAGGGGACATGTTACGTAACACACGGCCGCGCCGGGGACCGGTTAGCGTGGAGGTCATGACGAGACGTGCTGTCGTGACGGGGGCGAGTTCGGGGATCGGGGCGGCGACGGTGCGCGCGCTGCGCGCGACCGGGTGGGATGTCGTGGGCGTCGCGCGGCGCGCAGAGCGTCTCGCGACGCTTGAGGCCGAGACGGGTGCCGCGGTGTTCGCCGCCGACCTCACCACGCAGGCCGACGTCGATGCGCTCGCGCAATGGCTCGCCGACACCGGCCCGGTGCACGCGCTCGTGCACGTCGCGGGCGGCGCGCGGGGCGCCGACCGCGTCGAGGACGGCAGGCCCGAGGACTGGACGTGGATGTTCGAGGCCAACGTGCTCTCGGCCCAGCTCGTCGTCGCGGCGCTGCTGCCTCAGCTGCGCGGGGCGGCTGCGGCAGGCGGGCACGCCGACACCGTCTTCGTGACCTCCACCGCGGCGTTCACCCCGTACCCCGGCGGCGCCGGCTACAACGCCGCGAAGGCGGCCGAGGCGATGGTCCCGCACGTGCTGCGGCTCGAGCTGAACGGCGAGCCCATCCGGGTGATCGAGATCGCCCCAGGGATGGTGCAGACCGAGGAGTTCGCGCTCAACCGGCTGGGCGGAGACGCCGACGCCGCCGCCCGCGTGTACGACGGCGTCGAGCATCCGCTGACGGCCGACGACGTCGCCGACGTCATCGCGTATGCGCTCAACGCCCCCGGCCACGTCAACCTCGACCTCGTCACGATGCGCCCCGTCGCCCAGTCGGCGCAGCACCTGCTCGCCCGAGGGCGCCTGCACGTGCGAGAGGCGGTCTGACATGGGCACGCCCGAACGCGAGACCCTCACGTGGGACGGCTTCGGCGCCGCGTGCCGCGACCTCGCCCGCGACATCGTCGCCTCCGGCTTCGACCCCGAGGTCGTCGTGGCGATCGCCCGCGGCGGCCTCCTCCCCGCCGGCGCCATCTCGTACGCCCTCGGCGTCAAGAGCTGCGGCGCGCTCAACGTCGAGTTCTACACCGGCATCGGCACCGTGCTCGACGCGCCCGAGCTGCTGCGCCCCGACCTCGACATCGACTACCTCATCGGCCGCCGCGTGCTGCTCGTGGACGACGTCGCCGACAGCGGCCGCACGCTCGCGCTCGCCGTCGAGCTGCTGCGCGAACGCGGTGCCGACGTGCGCTCGGTCACGGTGTACACGAAGCCCGGCTCGGTCGCCCTGCCGGACTGGTGGTGGCGCGAGACGCCGCTGTGGATCGACTTCCCGTGGTCGTTCCGCGGCACCGTCGTCGAGGAGGACGCCGGCCGGCAGGGGAGCGCCTGACGCCGTGGCGATGACGCTGCCCGAGCTGGCCGACGCGGGGCTGATGGATGCCGGCTGGGCCGCCGCGCTGGCTCCCGTCGCCCCCGACATCGCGGCTCTCGGCGACCGGCTGCGCGCCGAGACCGCGGCGGGCCGGCGCTATCTGCCCCCCGGCGACCGCGTGCTGCGCGCCTTCGGGCGCCCGCTTCGCGAGGTGAAGGTGCTCATCGTCGGCCAGGACCCCTACCCGACGCCCGGGCACCCCATCGGGCTGTCGTTCGCCGTCGACCGCGGCGTGCGGCCGCTGCCGCGCAGCCTCGCGAACATCTACCACGAGCTGCACAGCGATCTCGGCATCCCGCCCGCCGCGCACGGCGACCTGTCGGCGTGGAGCGACCAGGGGGTCATGCTCCTGAACAGGGTGCTGACGGTGGCGCCGGGCGCCCCGGCATCCCACCGGGGCTGGGGGTGGGAGAAGGTCACCGAGCACGCCATCCGTGCTCTCGTCGCGCGCGGCGGCCCGCTCGTCGCGATCCTGTGGGGAAGCGACGCCCGCAGTCTGCGGCCGCTTCTCCCGGCGACGCCGGTCGTCGAGTCGCCGCATCCCTCGCCGCTGTCGGCGAGCCGCGGGTTCTTCGGCTCGAAGCCGTTCTCGCGCGCCAACGCGCTGCTGGTGCAACAGGGCGCCGCCCCCGTGGACTGGCGGCTGCCGGAGTAGGCTCGGGTCGTGCTGAGAGAGGAGTACGACAAGCCGCGCCGGCTGCCGCGCCATCTGCGCAAGGCGCCGGAGCCCGAGCGCGAGTTCTCGTACGTCATCCGGGAAGCCTCGGACCGCGACATCCCCGACATCCGGGAGATCTACAACCACTACGTGACGAACTCCGTCGTGACGTTCGACGAGAAGAAGTGGACCCTCGCGCAGTGGCGCGACAAGGTCGCGCACCTGCGCAAGCAGGGGATGCCGGTCCTCGTCGCCGAGTCGCCCGCCGGGCAGGTGCTCGGCTACGCGCTCGTGCAGCCCTGGTCGGGCAAGACCGCGTACCGCTACACCGTGGAGGACTCGATCTACCTCGCCCCCGCCGCCGGGGGGAAGGGACTCGGACGGGCGCTGCTGGAGGCGCTCATCGCCGCGTGCGAGCAGGCGGGGATCCGCGAGATCATCGCCGTCATCAGCGACAAGGGCGCCGAGGCGTCGGTCGCCCTGCACGAGCGG
The DNA here is from genome assembly GCA_047606835.1 of Microbacterium sp. Lineage (GTDB taxonomy): Bacteria > Actinomycetota > Actinomycetes > Actinomycetales > Microbacteriaceae > Microbacterium. The sequence goes on from JASGDZ010000014.1 coordinate 7,238, forward strand.
CTCGGGTTCGTCGAGATCGGGCGCATGGGCCGCGTGGGGTTCAAGTTCGGGCGCTGGCTCGGGGTCATCAACATGCAGAAGAGCCTCAAGCCGAAGAAGCAGCGGCGCTCGTTGCTCGCACCTCGTCGATGAGGATCTGCCAGGGTCCCTGCACCTGAGGGTCCTGCAGTTCGGCGTCTCGCTCGAGCTCGCCGTCGTCGACCTCGCAGCGGGCGCGGATGCGCCACACGAACAGGTCTGCGCCGCGCGGCTGCTCGCGGGGCAGGTCGTCCCACGGGCAGCTCTCGATGAGCGCCACCCAGCGCGCCGCCTGGGACGGCGGCGGCTCGGCGCGCCACTCCCGGTGCAGCCCCGCGAAGCCGCCCGTGCGGATCACGGTCACCGCGACGGCCGGCTCACCCGGCGGGTTCTGCGTCATCCTCCAGCACGCCGACCGCGGTCCACGCGGCGCGCACCGCGGCGGCTTCCTCCGACTCCTCACCGTACTCGCCTGCGGCGGCGGCGAGGGTCGCCCGAGCGAACGCCGCGAAGTCGGCCGTGGCGGCGAGGCCGCCTCCGCTGAGCGTGCGGTACCACACGAGGCCGGCGCGCTCCCACGCGCGGCCGCCCAGCGCGGTCGCGGCGAGGTAGAAGGCGTGGTTCGGGATGCCGGAGTTCAGGTGCACGCCGCCGTTGTCGTCGTCGGTCTCGACGTAGTCGCGCATGTGCGCGGGCTGCGGATCCCGACCCAGCACGTCGTCGTCGTAGGCCGTGCCTGGCGCCTTCATCGACCGCAGCGCCACGCCCTCCACGGCGTCGGTGAAGATGCCGGCGCCGATGAGCCACGACGCGGCGTCGGCCGTCTGGTCGAGCAGGTGCTGCTCGGTGAGCGCGCCGAACACGTCGGAGATCGACTCGTTCAGCGCGCCGGACTGACCCCGGTAGACGAGCCCGGCCTCGTGCTCGGTCACGCCGTGCGTGAGCTCGTGCGCGATGACCGAGATCGATCCGGTGAACCCGGCGAACACCTCGCCGTCGCCGTCGCCGAACACCATCTGCGCACCGTCCCAGAAGGCGTTGTCGTAGTCGCTGCCGTAGTGCACGCTGGCCTTCAGCGCCGTCCCCGCGCCGTCGATGGAGTCGCGGCCGTAGGCCTGCTGGAACAGGTCGAAGGTCGCTCCCAGCCCGTCGAACGCCTCGTTCACCGCAAGGTCGGCCACGGGCGGGTCGTCCTCCCGCCGCACCGTGCGACCGGGCAGGGTCGTCGTGTTCTCGGCATCGGAGATCGTGCGGTCGGGCGCCGGCGACGCCTCCGCCACGAGCGCATCGCCCTCCACCGACAGCGTGAGCCGCGTGCGCGGCGTGTAGGACCGGGGCGCGACGAGCGTGCGCCGCGCGGCGTCGGCCGCCCGGGCGAACCCCGGGTGCTGGGCGTCGGCGACCCGCGCGAGCAGATACGGGGGCACGATCTGGTAGCTCGATGTCATGCCCCGAGGCTACGCCGGGCGCCCGACAACCGCGCCCCGCTACGTCTTGATGACCGGGATCGAGGCCAGGAGGTGCGCGGTGTACTCCTCGACGGGGTGCTCCAGCACGCGCGCGGTGGGTCCGCGCTCCACGATGCGCCCGTCCTTCATCACGGCGACCGCGTCGCACAGGTTCTGCACCACGCCGATGTCGTGCGACACGAGCAGCAGCGCCATCCCCGTGCTGCGGCGCAGCTCGCGCACGAGCTCCAAGATCTGCGCGCGCACCGTGACGTCGAGCGCCGATAGCGGCTCGTCACCGACGAGCAGCCGCGGCCGGTGCACGATCGCGCGGGCGAGCGCGATGCGCTGGCGCTGGCCGCCGGAGAACTCGTGCGGGAAGCGGGCGGCCGTGCCGGCATCCAGGCCCACCTGTTCCAGCACGTCGCGCACGCGCTCGCGGCGCGAGCAGCCGAGCTCGGCGGGCCCGAGGCCGAGCGCCCACAGCGGCTCGCCCACGATGCGCCCGACGCTCATGCGCGGGTCGAGCGACGCGTAGGGGTCTTGGAAGACGATGCCGGTGGCGCGGCGCAGCCAGTGCAGCGAGCGCGCCGAGGCGGCGGCATCCACCTGGCGCCCGTCGAACGCGACGGTGCCCGCGGTCGGCCGGTCGAGGGCGAGCAGCAGCCGCACGAGCGTCGACTTGCCCGACCCCGACTCGCCGATGATCCCCACCGCCTCGCCCGCGGCGACGGTCAGCGAGACGTCGTCGAGCGCGGTCGCGAAGCGCCGCCGTTCGAACAGCGACTCCTTCGGGAGCGGATGCCGGCGGCTCAGCCGACTCGCCTCGATCAGCGTCACGTCGCACCTCCCCGCCGCCACAGCGTCGCGGTCGCGTCGCGCAGCAGGCCCTGCGTGACCGGCGACCGCGGCGCGGTGAGGAGGTCGTGCACGGGGGCCGACTCCACGACCCGGCCGCCTTGGAGCACGACGCCGTGCGTCGCGATCTGCGACAGCACCGCGAGGTCGTGCGTGATGAACACGAGCGACATCCCGGCATCCTCCACGAGGCCCCGCAGCAGCTGCAGGATCTCGGCCTGGATCGTGACGTCGAGCGCCGTCGTGGGCTCGTCGGCGATGAGCAGCTGCGGGTTGCACGCCAGGGCGATCGCGATCGCGACGCGCTGCCGCTGGCCGCCGGAGAGCTGGTGCGGGTAGCGCTGCCCGATGCGCTCCGGATCGGGCAGCGACACGCGTCGCGCCTCGGAGACGGCCCGCTCGCGGGCGGTGCGCCGGTCGACGCGTTCGTGGATGCGGATCGACTCGGCGATCTGCCTGCCCACCGTGCGGATGGGGTTCAGCGCCGTGCGCGGCTCCTGGAACACGATGCCGATCTCGTCGCCGCGCAGCCGCGCGAGCTCCCGGTCGGAAAGGCCCCGCAGCTCGCGGCCGTTCCACCGGATGCTGCCCGACACGGTCGCCTGGTCGGGGAGGAGCCCGAGCACCGCGAGCGCCGTCATCGACTTGCCCGACCCCGACTCGCCGATGAGGCCCACGCGAGCCCCGTCGGGCACGTCGAACGAGACGCCGTCGACGACGCGGCGGCCGCCGAGCTCGACCACGAGGTCGCGCACCGCGAGACTCATGCGCGCACCCCCTTCATGCGCGCACCCCGGGCGTGTGGCGGATCGCGGCGCGCGGCGGCGCGAGCGGGTCGCGCCCGCGGGAGAGGGTCGGGTCGGTGGCGTCGCGCAGGGCGTCGCCCAGCAGGTTCAGCCCGAGCACCGTGAGCGTGATCGCCAGGCCCGGCCACACCACGGCGAGCGGGTGCGCGGTGAGGTAGCGCTGCAGATCGGCCAGCAGCACCCCCCACGAGGGGTCGGTGACGGGAGCTCCGAAGCCGAGGTACGACAGCCCGGCCTCGGCGAGCACCGCGATCGCCATGCCCCACGACAGCTGCACGATGAACACCGGCGCGACGTTGGGCAGCAGGTGTCGCAGCAGGTTCTGCGCGGGGGACAGTCCCGAGGCGCGCCCCGCCAGCACGAAGTCGCTGTGCAGCACGCGGCGCAGCTCCGGCCGCGTCACGCGCGCGATGTTCACGCCGAACCCGATGCCCACCGACCAGATCACGACCCACAGCGACCCGCCCCACACCGCCGTGATCATCATCGCGATGAGCAGCACCGGGAACGCGACGAGGATGTCGACGAGCACCGCGACCGCCTCGCGCACCCAGCGCGCCGTGAGCGCGCCGAGCGTCGCCAGCGCGACGCCGATCACGGTGGCCACGATCCCCGCGCCGACCGCGACGAGCACGGTCGTCTTCGCCCCCGCCATCACGAGGCTCAGGATGTCGCGGCCCGTCGCATCGGTGCCGAGCAGGTGCGGCCACCCCGGCAGCGCCCAGCGGTTCGCCACGTCGCTGTGGCGCGGGTCGAACGGGGTCCAGACGACGGCGACGGCCGCCGTGGCGGCGACGACCGCGGCCACGACCACGCCGAACCGTCCGGTGGGGCTGCGCCACAGGCGGCCGAGCCATCCGCCGCGGCTCACCGCTCCGCCTCCGCCTGGCGCAGCCGCGGATCGATGAGCCGGTGCACGACGTCGACGACGAACCCGACGATGAGGACGAACCCGGTGAGCACGAGCAGCTCGCTCTGCACCTTGGGCAGGTCGCGCGCGCTGACGTCGGCCACCAGCATCCGCCCGATGCCGGGAAGTCCGAACAGCTGCTCGATGATCACCGCCCCCACGATGATCCCGGCGACCTGGAGCCCCAGCACCGTGACGACCGACAGTCCGACGTTGGGAAGCCCGTGCCGCACGAGCGCCTGGTTTCGGGTGAGGCCCTTCGCGGCCGCGGTGCGCACGTAGTCCTGCCCGACCGCCTGCAGGGTCGCGCTGCGCACGAAGCGCAGCAGCACCGCCCCCTCGACGATCCCGATGGTGATCGCGGGAAGCAGCAGCGACCGCAGCGCGAGGCCGGGCTCCTGCCATCCGTCCCGAGGGAACCCCTGTGCGGGCAGCCACCCGAGCCACACCGCGAAGACGATGACGAGCAGCATCCCCGCCCACACCACCGGCACCGCGGCGAGGGTCTGCGCGCCGACGCTGAGGAACGTGCCGCCGGCGCTGTGTCGCCGCATCGCGGCGATCACGCCGAGGGGCACGCTGAACAGCAGCGCGATCGTGAGCGACAGGATGCCGAGCGGCACCGTCACGGCCGCCTTCTGCGCGATCTCGGCCGCCACAGGAGTGCCGGTCAGCAGCGACTCGCCGAGATCGCCGGTCAGGATGCCGCCGGCCCACTGCGCGTACTGGGTCACCAGCGGCGCGTCGAGCCCGAGCTGCTCGCGGATCGCCTGCACCTGCTCGGGGCTCGCGTTCGTGCCCGCGACGAGCTGTGCCAGGTCGCCCGGCAGCACGCGCAGGGCGAGGAAGATCAGCGCGCTGGCCACGACGAGCCCCGCCAGCAGCAGGGCGAGCCGGGTCAGCGCGTAGCGGATCACCCCTCGCTCTTGGTGAGGTCTGCGAGGTTGATGCGGGCGTTGACGTTGTCGACAGGGAAGCCGGCGATGCCGGTGCCGACGGCGACGACGGACTGCCAGTTGAAGAGCCAGTCGGCAGCCATGTCCTCGGAGACGAGCTTCGCGGCCTGCTGCAGCAGCTGTGCCGCCTCGTCGTCGGTGAGCGCGGACAGCGACTGCTGGTAGAGCTCCTGCACCTGCGGGTTGTCGTAGGTGAAGTAGTAGTCCGGGTTCGCCCAGTTCTCGAAGTCGCGGGGCTCGGCGTGGTCGACGAGCGAGAGCTCGTAGTCGTGGTTGGTGTACACGTCGTTGACCCAGGTGTTGAAGTCGACCGAGTTCACCTGGAGCGTGATGCCCACCTCCGCGAGGTCGGAGACCAGCAGCTGCGGCACCGTCGTGCCGTAGAACGCGGGAACCGTGAGGGTCAGCGTCGTGCCGGTCACGTTCGCGTCGGCGAGCAGCGTCTTGGCCGCCTCGACGTCGTAGGGTGCGACCGAGGAGAGGTCCTCGTAGCCGGGGTCGGGCTCCGGGATCGGGCCGTACAGCGGGGTGCCGGCCCCTGTGGCCTCGATGAGCGCGTCGTGGTCGATCGCCTGCCGGATCGCCTGCCGCACGTTCTTGTCGGCCAGGGGGCCGGTGGTGCTGTTCATCGCGAGCACCCACTTGTCCGTCGCCGAGCCGAGCACGACCTGGAAGGCGCCATCCGCCTCGATCTGGTCCTTCAGGGTGGCGTCGAAGCCGGTGACGACGTCGAAGTCGCCCGCGAGCGCCCCGGTGAGGGCGGCCTGGTTGTCGTCGACGTAGTCGAACACCACCTCCTTCACCTTCGGCGCGTCGCCCCAGTACTCGTCGTTGCGCTCGAGGGTGATCGAGTCGCCCTGCTTCCACGCCCCGAGCGTGAACGGACCCGTGCCGTTGGCCTCGGTGTTGTAGTCGATCTTGTCGTTCTTCTTGAAGACGAGCCCCGCGCGTCCGGTCAGGTTCCACAGCAGCGACGAGTCGGGCTCGGAGAGCGTCAGCGTGATCGTCTGGCCGTCCGCCTCGATCGAGTCGACCCGCGAGAGCCGCCCGGAGTCGGTGAACGCCGGCGTCTTCTTGCGGGTGCGCAGCGACCACACCACATCCGCTGCCGTGAGGTCGGTGCCGTCGTGGAACTTCACGCCTTCGCGCAGCGTGAAGGTGTAGGTGAGGCCGTCCGGCGACACCGTGTACTCCGACGCGAGCGCCGGCTCGATCTGCTGATCCGACGTGCGGCGCACGAGCCCCTGGTAGATGTTGTCGATCAGCACCTGGTCGAGCGCCGCGCCGGCGGTCTGGCGGATGTCGAGGTTGCCCGGCTCCAGCACGAGGCGGATCGACACCGTCGCGTCGGGGTCCGGCGAGCCCGTCGGCGTGGGCGTGGCGCTCTCGCCCGCGGTGCAGGCGCTGAGCACGAGGGCGGAGGCCGCCAGCAGTGCGGATGCGGCGAGGGCGAGGCGTCGGGGCCGGGCTGTGCGGCGCATGGGGATCCTTTCGCGGACGCGACCGACGACACGAGGTCGTGCGATCAGGGGCGATGTCTAAGCCTAGAGTCGCGCGCGACCGCGCGTGGCCCGTGTTTCGTCGAACGTCGCGCGCGCGTCGATCCTTCCCGCCCGCGCGCCCGCTCGCTCGCTCGCTCGCCCGCCCGCCCGCCGAGCCCATCCATCGCACGTCGAGCCCAGGCATCCCGCGTCGAGCCCATCCTCGCCGTTCGCCGAGTCCATACATCCCGTGCCGACTCCATCCATCCGCGCGCGTCGTGAGGATGGACTCGCGCGGCGATGGATGGACTCGGCGGGTGGGGTGCACACGACGTGACGACATCGCGGCGCGTGGCGCGCGGGACGCGGCAGCGGCTGCGGGCGCGCGGCGAGGCCAGACGTGAGGTCACACGCGGGGGCCAGACGCGAGGTCACGTGCGAGATCACACTTGGGGGTCGCCTGGGGGTCACACACGGGTCACACGCGCGGGTGACACGCGGGGATCACGTGCGGAGGTCAGAGGCGGGCGGTGTGGATGCCGGCCGGCACGAAGCGCAGCGCGGCCCGCGAGCGGCAGCCGTATCGCGCCAGCTGGACGCGGAAGGATGCCAGAGATCCGAGGTGGCGCATGCCCCAGCGCGCCACGATCCGCCCGGTCGCCGCGCGAATCGAGTCCTCGCGCTCCTTCTCGTCCCGGAGGGCGTCCAACGACACCTCTCCGTCAGCGTCGAAGTACTTCCCCTCGCCGTCGAACTCGCCCCACGCCGGGACGTCGTCGAGTCCGAAGTCCGCGTAGTAGGTCTTCCCGCGGACGGCTACCGGCACCTGCAGCCGGGGAGCGGGAAAACCGAGCAGGTGCAGGTAGAGCCTGCTCACGCTCTCCCCAGGACGGTCGGCCCGGCCGTCGGCGAAGTCGACGATCCACCGCGCCTGGATGACGCCGCGCCGGCCTGGACGCAAGGACGGGGTCGCGCGCACGGCGTGCTTGAAGGCATCCGCGGCCGTCGTGTCGTATTGGTGCCGTTTGTTGTCCCAGGCGATCCGTCGCAGCGCGGCGTCGGCGAGGGAGATCGCGGTCTCTGGGTTCGTGCGGCCGACGAGGTCCCCGACGGTGCGCGCAAGGGAGGTCACGGGGATGCCGGCGATCTCGTCGACATCTGAGCCGATCGCCACGGCGTGCCGCGCCACGCCCGCAACGGGAACCGCGCGGCCGTCGGAGCGCGGGTCGATCACGTGCACGCGCCGCGGGGTCAGCGCGAACAGGGGGAGGCCGTGCAGGACGGCGGCGCTCGTGTGCGACAGCGCCGCGTCGCCGCCGCGCATCGCGAACGCCGCGGCGAGCGACTGCGCGGCGTGTCTCATCTCGACGTGCCACGTCTCCCACACGCTGCCGTGCACATACCAGCCGCGGTGCACGACGACGATCCGCCCGGCGGCGATCTCGGCCCTTCTGCTGCCGGGGCTGATTCCCGAGACGCGCAGCGCCTCCGCCGAGAACAGGCTTCCGTCGACCTCGTGGACATCCATTGCATGAGCATCGCCGACAGCAGGCATCCGCCCGCGCGTGTGTCGCCCGATTGTGGACACGGGTGTGCGCGCAGGGCCCTGTGGAGGAGCCCGCGCCGCGTGTTTCCGGTCGTGCTCGCGCGTGCTCCCTTCGGCGCTGCCCTGCGCGGTGTTCTCCTGCGTGACCGCGTGCGCCCACCCGTTCCTGGGCTCCCCTCTCCGCCGAGTCCATCCAATCGCGCGCCGATCCATCCTCAGGGATGGGGTGGATGGATCGACTCGCCGCGGAGTGTATGGATTCGGCGGAAGGGGAGCACGGGCGGAAGGGGAGCACGGGCGGAAGGGACGCACGGGCGGAAGGGGAGCACGGGCGGAAGGAACGCACGGGCTGGAGCGGCGCGCGGACGGGAGGGCGCAATACGCTGGGCTCATGTCCGCCGAACGTCGTGTGCACCTCGCCCGCTCCGCCCGACCCGTCTACGACGCGCTCTCCGACTTCTCCAAGACGGTCGGCACGCTCGCCGCCGAGGCGGGGATCGATGCGCGGCTGAAGGAGATCGTGCAGATCCACGCGTCGCAGCTCAACGGGTGCGCCTTCTGCGTGCGCACGCACGTGGATCGCGCGGTCGCGGCGGGCGTCGACGCCGACGTCATCGCGCAGCTCCCGGTGTGGCGCGAGTCGGGCGTGTTCGACGA
>JASGDZ010000015.1:0-3803 GCA_047606835.1 Microbacterium sp.
CGATCTCCATCACCGTTCGGAACGTTGCGAACGAAACGCGCGACGCGCTCGCCGAGCGTGCCGCTCGTACGGGGCGATCCCTCCAGGAATACCTGGCAAGCGAACTCAAGCGCCTTGCATCCGAACCGAGCACCGACGAGTGGGTGGTCGCATCGAGGCGAATCGCCGCGACGGTCGCGCCGGAGGCGGCTGAGAACATCCTCCTGGCAAAGGACGTCGACCGCAGGTGAGCGTCGTTATCGACTCCTCGGCGCTCCTCCAGGTGGTTCTTGATCCAAACGCCGGCAACTTGGCGGAACGCCTTGTCAACGAGGGTCTGCACGCACCCGCGCATGTTCGCGTCGAGGCGGTGAACGTTCTTCGCCGCCAACGAAACGCAGGGGTGCTCAGCCCGGCGCAAGCCGAAGAAGTCCTCGCCGCCATCACGGCGGCGCCCGTGCATCTCTGGCCCTTCGAGTCAGTCGCGGGTCGCGCGTGGGAACTCGGCGAGAACGCCACCACCTACGACGCTGCGTACCTCGCCCTCGCGGAGCGGCTCCAGGCGCCGCTCATCACGCACGACGGCAAGCTTGCGCGCGTCCCTGGTTCGACGTGCGTCGTTGAAGTCTTCTAATGTGTCGCGTCGCTCCGTGATCTGGTCGGCCACCTCGCCCGACATCGAGCAAGGAGTCTTCGTCGCACCGGATCTCCTGCGGCGCAAGGCCGTGCTGCGTGCCGCCCAGGTGCGCGGCGCGGCCGCCGACCCCGCGTTCCAGGCCCGTGTCAGCCGATTCGTCCACGAGCACACGCCGGCGTGAGCGCCCACGATCCACGGCGAAATCGTCGCGCCGCCGTCGTTCGAGACCACCTCGATGTCACGCGGGCCGCCGCCGGTGGCTAGGGTGACCCCATGGACATGCGCGTCGCGGCGTACGCCGTGATCGTCGACGACGACGGTCGCGTCCTTCTCGCGCACTGGAACGAGGGCCGCAAGGCGGCGTGGACGATGCCCGGCGGCGGACTAGAGCCCGGCGAAGAGCCGGAGCACGCCGTGCGCCGCGAGGTGCGGGAGGAGACCGGATTCCGCGTGCGCGTGCAGGGGCTGCTCGGCATCCACTCCCGGGTCATCCCGCCGGGCCGGCGTCTCGCCGAAGGCAGCACGCAACCGCTGCACACGCTGCGGATCGTCTATCGCGCGTCGATCACGAGCGGCCGGCTGCGCCACGAGAAGAACGGATCCACCGACCGCGCGGACTGGTTCACGCTGGATGCCGTGCGCGCGCTGCAGCGCGTGCGGCTCGTCGACATCTCGCTCAGGATGGCCGGCCTGCTGTGAGCTCCTGGGAGATGTCGGCCACCGTCGCACCCAGAGCCGCGATGAGCGCGTCGGCGTCGACGAAGAGACTGTAGCCGTGCGCGCCCGCGCCCATCGCGACGCGTGCGCCCGCGATGCGCTCGTCGGCATAGACCGGCCACGGCGTGGTGCTTCCCAGCGGCACGATCGTGCCACGTTCGTATCCGGTTGCCGCCAGCGCCACGGCGGGGTCGGGCAGCCGCAGCTTGTTCACACCCACGAGAGCACGCAGCTTCGGCCATGAGATCGCCCGATCACCGGGGATCAGCGCGAACAGGAACGTGCCGTCGGAGCGCTTGACGACGAGCGTCTTGACGATGTCGGCGGGCCGCAGGCCCAGGATCTCGGCCGCTTCGGGCAGGCTGTTCGCCACCGGCCGCTGCTTAACCTCGATGTCGAGGCCGAGAGCGGATGCCGCCTCCCGCACGCGGGCCGTGGGGTCGGGCTGCTTCGTCTCGCTTCGCTCGCTCAACGAGTTCAGGCGTCCGGGGCGCGCAGCGGGTCGTCGGCGACCCACAGCTCGTCGTCGGCGCGCAGGGTCTGCCACGCGGCGTACAGCACGCCCGCGGCCGCCGCGACGCCGAGTGCGATGGCGATCACGCCGCCCGCGCTGAGGCCGGTGCGCTGCGGCGGGACGGCGGCGACCTTCTTCGAGACGATCGGCCGCGCGATCCCGGTCAGGCGCGCCCGCGTGTCGTTCGCGGCATCCCACACCGACAGCGCGGAGCCGACGACGGCACCCGTCGCCGGGATGATGCGGTCGTTGAGCACGTGCTTGGAGGTCTTGATGCCGCGATCGACATACGGCGCGGCATAGCGCTCGTAGTTCGCCTGCACCGTGGGGAGCACGTGCTCGCGGTTGTAGTTGCCGAGCTGCCGACTCGCCTCTCGGGCGACCGCGCCGGCTTCGCCGATGAGCACCTGCTGCGACTCCAAGAGCTGGTTCGCCTGGTTCTGCAGCCTGTGGAGTTCCTTCTTGCGCTTGCGGCTGAGGCTCACGGGGCCCTCCCATTGTCGGGGGATGTCGGTCTTTCCCATCTTGCCAGACCCCGCCCGCGCCGGAAGCGGTTGCGCAGAACTCTGAAAGAATGTCCCCATGCCTCTTCCCAGCGCGGTCGCGACCTTCCACACCAACCACGGCGACATCGTCGTCAACCTCTTCGGAGACCACGCACCCCGCACGGTGCGCAACTTCATCGGCCTCGCCGACGGCACCGGTGAATGGCGGGATCCGATCACCGGGAAGCCGGGCGAGGGACCGCTGTACAAGGATGTCGTGTTCCACCGCATCATCCCGGGCTTCATGATCCAGGGTGGCGATCCGCTCGGCACCGGCACCGGCGGCCCCGGCTACACGTTCGACGACGAGATCCACCCCGAGCTGAGCTTCGGCACCCCCTACCTGCTCGCGATGGCCAACGCGGGTCTGCGCCGCAACGCCATCACGGGCGCGGCCGAGGGCACGAACGGCTCGCAGTTCTTCATCACCACCGACCCCACGCCGTGGCTCAACGGCAAGCACACGATCTTCGGCGAAGTGGCCGATGACGCCTCCCGCGCCGTCGTCGACGCGATCAGCGCGGTGCCCACCGCCGCCGGCGACCGCCCGGTCGAGCCCGTCGTGATCGAGTCGATCGACATCGCGGCCGCCTGACCTCCCGTGACGTCGGCCCACCGATGACGTCTGCCGAGTTCGCGAGCAACCGCGACAACTTCTGCTACCGGCATCCCGACCGGCAGAGCTTCGTGCTGTGCCAGCGCTGCCTGCGAACGGTGTGCCCCGAATGCCAGACGCAGGCCGCCGTCGGCGTGATCTGCCCGGAGTGCCTGAGCGCGCAGCAGACCCCTCCGCCGGCGGCCCGCGGGTGGGCCGGCGTGCGCCTGCGGAGCTCGACGACGTCGATCGCGCGAGATGCCCGCCCGCTCGCGACGTACTGGATCATCGGCATCACGTCGGTCGTCTCTGTCGCGGGGCTGCTGCTTCCGGGACAGCTCCTGCAGCAGCTGCTGATCTTCTACCCGCCGCTGCTGTACCCCGACCTGTCCGGCTCGTTCGAGCCCTGGCGGCTTTTGACGCTCGTGCTGCTGCACGGCTCGTTCTGGCACCTCGCGTTCAACATGCTGGCGCTGTGGATGATCGCCCGCAGCCTCGAACCGCTGCTCGGTCGCGCACGGTTCCTCGTGCTGTACGGGCTGAGCGCGCTGGGCGGATCGGTCGCCGTCGTGCTGCTGGCCTTCGGCACGCCGGTGCTCGGAGCGTCGGGTGCGATCTTCGGGCTCTTCGGCGCCCTGCTCGTGATCGGCCGTCACCTCGGCGCCAACATGACCGGCATCGCCATCGTCCTCGCCGTCAACCTGGCGATCGGCTTCGTGCCGGGCTTCAACGTCGCCTGGCAGGCGCACGTCGGCGGTCTTCTCGTGGGTGCCGCGGTCGGCTTCGTGTTCGCCCGCACGCGGACCCGCCGCCAGC
>JASGDZ010000016.1:0-9022 GCA_047606835.1 Microbacterium sp.
CCACCGCACCGGGCTGCCGTGCCGCCTGTGCGGCACGGCGATCGCGCTGCAGGAGCTCGGCGCGCGCAAGCTGTACTGGTGCCCGTCCTGCCAGGCGTGAGCCTCACCGCTCGTTGAGCGACGGGCGGAGCCCGGAGACGAAACGCGGCGAGCCTCCGTAGGCTGAGAGCATGCGTCAGAACCCGAGCTTCGCGATGACGGATGTCGCGGAGCTGCGCCGCCTCGTCGCCGTGATCGCGAACGCGCGGCTCACCGGCGGAGGCCGGGTCGACCCGTTCGGCGACGAGCCGGTCGACGTGCACCTCGCGAACGGCGTGATCGCCGACATCGCGCCCGCGGGCGCCCTCCCGCATCGCGGCGCGGTGCTCGACGCCGATGGTGCGTGGCTCGTCCCGGGGCTGTGGGACCATCACGTGCACACCGTGCAGTGGGCGCTCGCCGCCGAGCGCCGCCCGCTCGGGTGTGCGACCTCCGCCGCACACGCCGCGCGGCTCATGGCCGACGCGCCGCTGCTCGCCGACGGGCGCCGCGTCGGCACCGGGTTCCGCGACGCGCTGTGGCCCGACCGCCCGAGCCTGGACCTGCTCGATGCGGCGACCGGCGACATCCCGACGTATCTCATCAACGCCGACGTGCACAGCGTGTGGCTGAACTCTGCTGCCCTGCGGAGGGAGGGGGCTGCTTTGCGGAGGGAGGGGGCTGCCCTGCGGAGGGAGGGCCACCAGCCCGACGGCACCGGCATGCTCCGCGAGGCCCCGGCGTTCGAGATCTCGCGGCGTCTCAACGACGTCGGCCCGGCCGCGGCCGACGCGGCGGTCGCGCGGATGGCGGCGGAGGCCGCAGCCAAGGGCGTCGTCGGCCTCGTCGATCTCGACATGGCCTGGAACGAGGATGCCTGGGCCCGGCGCCTGGCGGCCGGGTTCGACGCGCTGCGGGTCGAGTTCGGGATCTACCCGTCGCACCTGGAACGCGCCCTCGCCGAGGGGCTGCGCACCGGCGATCCCCTGCGCGGCGCGGCGCCCGGCCTCGTGCACGTCGGCCCGCTCAAGGTCATCACCGACGGCTCGCTGGGCACCCGCACGGCGGCCTGCTCGCAGCCCTACCCGCACGATCCGCACGATCACGGTGTCCTCGCCGTCGAGCCCGGCGAGCTTGTCGGCCTGATGACCGCGGCGACCGCGGGAGGGCTGGAGTGCGCCGTCCACGCGATCGGCGACGTCGCCAACAGCCACGCGCTCGACGCGTTCGCCGCGTCGGGAGCCTGGGGGAGGATCGAGCACGCCCAGCTCGTCGCGCACGCCGACATCCCGCGCTTCGCGCGGCTCGGCGTGGCCGCGAGCGTGCAGCCCGAGCACGCCCTCGACGATCGCGACCTGGTCGACACGATCTGGGCGCGGCAGACCGCGTCGCCGTATCCGCTGCGTGCGCTCGCTGACGCGGGCGCGACGCTGCTGCTCGGCTCCGACGCGCCCGTGTCGCGGCTCGACCCGTGGGCGGCGATCGCGTCGGCGGTGTGGCGCACGCGCGACGGCCGGGCGCCGTGGCATCCCGAACAGGCGCTGGACGCCGCCACGGCCCTCGCTGCCGCGACGCACGGCGGGACGGGTGCGGACGCCGCGACGATCGAGCCCGGTGCCGTCGCCGATCTCGTGGTGTGCGAACGCGATCCGCTCGCGGCCTCGGAGGCCGAGCTGCGCGGGATGGGCGTCGTGGCGACGATGATCGCGGGCCGCCTCACCCACGCGGCCTGACACGACTGCGCCCCCGGCGACGCGGCCGGGGGCGCAGTGCGAGTCGGGCGACTACTCGGCGAGGTGCGCGAAGAGGAACCAGCGGTCCTTCTCCAGCCCCTCCTTGATGCCGATCGCGATGTCCTGGCTGGTCAGGTCGATCTCGTCGAGACCGTCGATCGCGGACTGCAGGTCGGCGATGACGGGGTCGATGTCGGCGATGACGTCGCGGACGATCTGGTCCCACTGCGTGAAGCCGGCCTTCACCGCGGTCGACGTGCTCGCCGCGACCGTGCTCACGCGTGCATCGATCGGCAGGCCGAGGGCCACGACGCGCTCGGCGGCCTGGTCGGCCCAGTCCTGCGCGTGCGCCACGACCGAGTCGAGCAGCTCGTGGATCGCGATGAAGTTGGCGCCGCGCACGTTCCAGTGCGCCTGCTTCCCGTTGACCGCGAGCGCCTGGAGCTTGAGGACGACGGGAGTGAGGAACTGTGCGCTGCCCGCGGCGACCGTGGGGTCGACGGCGGCAGCCGGGGTGGTCTGGATGTCGGTCATGTGTCTCGCCTCCGTTGGGGCGGTTCTCGCCCGTGTCTTCCACGGTACTCAGCGCCACGGGATGCGCAAGCAAGCGCAGGCTGGGCTTACCGGTGCGGGCATCGAGGCACGCCGCGGCGTCGCACAGGGCCGGACAGCCGGTAGCGTCGAGGGGTGCCTTCCGCCGACCACGCACCGAGCCAGCGAGAGCACGCCGAGCCGTCGCGGTTCCTCCCGCACGTGCAGGGGCTGCGCGCGATCGCGGTGCTCCTCGTCGTGCTCTACCACTTCTGGCCGGGACGCCTGCCCGGTGGCTACGTGGGCGTCG
Organism: Microbacterium sp.; assembly: GCA_047606835.1. Lineage (GTDB taxonomy): Bacteria > Actinomycetota > Actinomycetes > Actinomycetales > Microbacteriaceae > Microbacterium. Next base: position 2,593 of record JASGDZ010000016.1, read on the forward strand.
ACGTCTTCTTCGTGATCTCCGGCTTCCTCATCACCGGGCACCTCATGCGCGAGCTGACGGCGACCGGCGGCATCCGCCTCGGGCAGTTCTGGGCGCGCCGCGCGCGGCGGCTGCTGCCGGCATCCCTGCTCGTGCTGCTGTTCTGCGCGCTGTGCGTCATGTCGCCGTATCTCATGCCCACCTCGGCGCTGCCGCGCGAGGTGCAGGAGATCCTCGCCTCGACGTTCTACGCGGAGAACTGGTTCCTCGCGCTGACCTCGGCCGACTACCTCAACCACGCCGGGGATCCCAGCACGGTGCAGCACTACTGGTCGCTGTCGCTGGAGGAGCAGTTCTACGTCATGTGGCCGCTCCTCATCCTGCTGGCGGCCTGGATCGCCGCGAAGCGCTTCGCCGGGCGCTCGCGCGGCGTCGTGATCGCCACGCTCGCCGTCGTGAGTGCGGCATCCTTCGTCTTCTGCGTCGTCTTCACGCTCACGAACCCCGCTCCCGCGTACTTCGTCACGTTCGCGCGCATGTGGGAGTTCGGCCTGGGCGCGCTGATCGCCCTCGTGCCGGCGCTGCGGGTGCGCGGCGCGGCGGCGAGCTTCGTGCTCGGGTGGGGCGGCATCGTGCTGCTCGTCTACGTCGGCTTCGCGTTCGACGCGCTCACGCCGTTCCCCGGCTACACCGCGCTGCTGCCGGCGCTCGGCGCGGCTGCCGTCATCGCGGCGTCGAACACCGATCGCTGGTGGCACCCGACCCGCATCCTGTCGCTGCGCCCCGCGCAGTTCGTCGGCGACATCTCGTACTCGCTGTACCTGTGGCACTGGCCGCTCATCGTCATCGCCCCCTCGGTGCCGTTCTGGGGTCTCACGATCTACCACCGCGTCGCGCTCCTGGTGCTGTGCTTCGTGCTCGCGTGGCTGACGAAGCGCTTCGTGGAAGACCCCGTGCGGCGCTTCCGGGCGCTCACGTCGCGCCCCGTGCGCGTGTCGCTGTGGTCGTCGCTCGTGGCGATGGTCGTCGTCGCCGGCGCGGCGGGCACCGCGTGGGCGGTCAACGCACCCGCGTACCGCGAGGGCGTGCAGGCAATCCAGGAGCTGCGCGAGGACCCGCCGGCCTGCTTCGGGGCCGCGTTCGTGCTCGACGAGTCGTGTGCGGACACCGACTGGGCGGAGACGATCCTCCCCGCTCCGGGCTTCGCGGGCGTCGACCAGCCCGATGACGAGCAGTGCTTCATGCAGCTCAACGACGCCCGGCCGGTCTCGTGTGCGTTCGGCTCCACCGATGCGGCCGCGCCGACGATCGCGCTCATCGGCGACAGCCACGCGTACCAGCTGCTGTCGACGTTCCAGCGGATGGCGGACGAGAACGGATGGCGCCTCGTCACGTTCTTCAAGGGCGCGTGCCCCTGGAACACGACCCCGCTGTCGACCGCCGGCGCGTTCGGAGCCGCGTGCACCCAGTGGCGAGAGGCCGTCGGCGCGAAGCTCGCCGACCTGGAGCTCGACGCGGTGTTCACGGCATCCCTCGCCACGACGCCGTACGCGTCGACCGGCTACGGCTCGTCCCACGACGCCGCGGTGGCCGGCTATCGCGCCGCGTGGAAGGAGCTGACCGACCGCGGCATCCCGGTCGTCACCGTCGTCGACAACCCCACGTGGGAGACCGACCCGAACAAGTGCCTGCGCACGCGGCCGACGGCGTCGTGCGAGGGCGCGCGCGCCGACGTGCTCCACACCGACCCCGTCGCGGAGGCCGCGCAGGGCGCCGCGGGCGTCACGCTGCTCGACTTCACCGACGTGTACTGCGACGACGACACGTGTTTCCCTGTGCGCGGCGGCGCGAACGTCTACCGCGATCAGGACCACCTGACCGTGACCTTCGTCGACACGCTCGCGCCGTGGTACGCCGAGGCGATCGAGCAGGCACTCGCAAGCGTCGACGGCTAGGCTCGGCGCCATGATCGCACAAGGCGCGTCCGTCCTGTCCGTCGCAGGGAAGACCCCCGACATCCACCCCTCGGCGTTCGTCGCCGCCGGCGCGCGCGTGCTCGGCGGCGTCACGCTCGGCGAGGGAGCCAGCGTCTGGTACAACGCCGTGCTGCGCGCCGACGGCGACACCATCACGGTGGGGGCGGGCAGCAACGTGCAGGACAACGTGTCGGTGCACGTGGATGCCGGCAGCCCCGTCGTGATCGGCGAGAACGTCTCGGTGGGACACAACGCGGTCGTGCACGGCTGCACCGTGGAGGACGGCTCGCTCATCGGCATGGGCGCCGTCGTGCTCAGCGGCGCGCGCATCGGCGCGGGCAGCCTCGTCGCGGGGGGAGCGGTCGTGCTGGAGGGGGCCGACATCCCGCCCGGCTCGCTCGTCGCGGGCGTGCCCGCCAAGGTGCGCCGCGCGCTCACCGACGAGGAGCGCCAGCGGCTGCTGCGCAATGCGGAGGTCTACCGCGACCTCCATCGCGTGGAGCACGAGGGTGCCGCGCCCGTGTGAGCCGTCCCGCTCGTGCGGGTGAGGCCCCGGAGCCGATCGGCTCCGGGGCCTCACCCGTCAGCGCGGCGTCACTCGCCGTCGGAGTGGAACATCCAGTGCTCGTCCCACTTCTTCAGCGACGACGAGCCCTGCCGCTTGCCGTACGGCTTGGGCTTGTGCGTGGACGCGCTCACCGCGACCACCTCGGCGCGGTCGCCCGGCTCGCCCTGCAGGTGCAGCACGAGCGCCTTGCTGCTCTTGTTCGCGTCGGCGCCGAGCTGGTAGGCGATCGCCGTGCCGCCCTGGTCGAGGTACAGCGGGTCGCTCACCGACACCGCCGGGTCGACAACGTCGTACGCGATCGCCGGCGACAGGTCGGTGATGCCGCCGGTGTACGCCGAATACGTGCCCACCTGGTAGGTGATCGGGAACGAGGTCGTCGTCGACGTGACGCCGATGGCGGCCGGCCACACCGGCAGCACCATGGTGTCGTTGTCGAAGACGTTCGTGTCCACGTCGCCCCAGTTGAAGTTCACCGGCTCCATGTCGACGACGTCCCCGCTGTCGAGGTCGACCGTGATCGCCAGCGGCACGTCGGTGTCGGGATAGGGCTGCATGTAGGTCTCGAAGTCGGGCACCCCGTCGCCGGAGACGTCGTAGTCGACGAACGGGATCATCGTCGTGCCCCACACGTCCCACTGGCCCCACGTGTTGATGCCGAAGTGCAGCCAGCCGTCGGTGTAGTCGCCGTCGACCGGCGTCGACCCGGCACCCACGTACCGCAGGTCGCCCGACCGGTCGGAGCCCATCGTGAGGCACCCGTCGATCTGAGCACCCGCGCAGGCCTTCAGCTTCCCGCTGGCGGCACCGAACTGCAGCACCGAGACGAGCGATGTGAACGACTCCGAGCCCGTGCCCTGAGCGAAGCCCTTGCCGCTCAGGCGCAGCGACGAGGTGGTCGCGCCGCTCTTCGTCTTGGCGATCGCCGTCGTCCAGGTCTGGGAGACCGGCCGCACCGCGGCGTAGACCGGCACCCGCAGCGCCGCCTTGCCCGACTCCTTGGCGAGCACGCGGCCGGACGAGTCGGACACGTAGTCGCGTGCGACGCCGATGCCGGACATGTCGTCCATGGTGGGGTCGAGCGTCTTGCGCAGCGCGCTCGGGCTGACCGTGAGGAACACGCGCACCGTCGTCTTCTTGCCCGCGGACAGGACGACCTTCGACGGCGAGACGGAGTAGCGCACTCCCGGCTGCGCGGTGATCGCCTCGTACGACAGCGAGACGGTCTTGCGCTTCGTGCCGGTGTTCTGCACGACGAGCGTGCGCACCTCGGTCTGCCTCTTGCTCGTGATCGGGACGTCGACGACCCCGAAGGATGCCGAGACGCCGCCTCGGCGATCCTTGCTGTAGACCAGCAGGTCGTTGGTGACGGCGGCGCGCGAGTCGATGCGGCCGGCGCCGACGCGGTTCGGACCGTAGATCGAACCGGTCTGGTCCTCGCCCGTGTAGACGTCGTGCCCGGCGGTGTTCATGAGCCCGGCCTTGAGCTGTTCGGCCGTCCACGTGGGGTGCGCGTACTTCACCAGCGCGGCGGTGCCCGCGACGTTCGGTGTGGCCATCGAGGTTCCCGAGATCGTGAGCTGGCCGTTCCCGGTACCCATGCCCGCGGACGTGATCGTGTCGCCGGGGGCGGCGATGTCGGGCTTGACGACGCCGATCGACCCGTGCACGCCGCGCGAGGAGAACGAGCTCAGCGTGTCGGCGATCGACGCCGTGACGCTCTTGATCGCGCCCTGCAGCGAGCCGTCGAAGGTGACGTTCAGCGTGCCGGCGTCGAGCGCCGGGCGCAGGCGGTCGGTCTCGGTCTTGGGGAACTGGAACACCGGGATGACGGCGCTTCCGGTGATGCCGGCGGCGAACACGTTCAGCGACGACGTGAACAGGGCGCCGATGGCGCCGGCGTCGGCGGCGTTCGCGGCGCGCGCAGCCGAGCCGCAGAGCCGCGTGGCGTCGTTGTCGTCCCACTCCAGCCAGACGACCTTGCCGGCGACCGCAGCCGCCTCGGCGGCGGAGAAGGCCGCGCACCCGTCGGCGTTGTCCGCCGAGGGCATCGCGACCACCGCGCCGGTGACGGGAGCGCTGGTCGACCACGGGTAGGCGACGGAGAACTGTCCGCTCGCGGTGCCCGCGACATCCGCCGGCGCGTTGACGGTGAGGCCGTCGCGCAACTGCATCGCGTCGACCGTCGAGGCGACGGTGAGCGCCCGCACAGCATTGCCCGGCGAGCCGCCGACCGAGGTGAGGTCGCCCGCGTTGCCTGAGGCGATCACCGGCAGCACACCGTGCTTGGCGAGCGCGTCGATGACCGCGTTCTCGGGGTCGTCGACGACGCCGTAGTCGGAGCCGAGCGACAGGTTCACGATGTCGAGGTGGTCGGAGAAGTCTCCGTCGCCGTTCGGGTCGAGCGCCCAGTCGAGCGCAGGGAGAACGGCGTCGGTCGAGCCCTCGCAGCCGAAGACCTTGAGGGCGTAGAGCTCGGCGCCGGGAGCCATCCCTGGGCCGATGCTCATCGCGTCGAGCGCGGCGGCGGTGAGGGTGCTGTAGTCGCCGGCGAAGCTGGCCCCGTCGGCGGTGACGCCGTAGCCGGCGACCGTGCCGGCGACGTGCGTGCCGTGGCTGTTGCAGTCGATGGGGTTGGCGTCGGGCTGCGGGACGGGCTGATACGTGGCGGACGTGGGGTCGGCGTCGTAGTCGTCGCCGACGAAGTCCCACCCGCCGACGACCTTCGCGTTCGGCGTCCAGGACCCGGCCGAGTCCGCGAGTGCGGTCTCGTAGGCGTCGGACGTGCCCTCGCCGCCGAAGTCGGCGTGCGTGTAGTCGATCCCGGTGTCGATGATCCCGACGCGCACGCCCTTGCCGATGTTGTCGGACTGCCAGTTGTTGACGGCCTTCGTCAACTGCGCCGTGCTGGAGTTGTCGAGGTGCTTGGGGATGAGGGGAGTGATCTTGACGACGTCGCTGCGGGCCGCGAGGGCCTCGATGGCCGCGTCGTTGAGCTCTGCGGCGAAGCCGGGGACCGTGTTCGTGGTCGTGTAGAGGGTGTCGGCCTTCTTGTCCTGGCCGCGGGCGGCGGCGAAGGCGGCCGCCGCGGCCTTCTTGATCTGGCTGCGACGCGATTTCGCCGCGGACTTGCCGGCCGACGTCGACGACGCGTCGGCTGCCGCATCGGCTGCGCCCTCACCGGACAGCTGCACGAACACGCGATGACGCCCGCTCGTGGCGGTCGTGAGCGCGGGCGAGAGCTTCTGCAGGTCGAGCTGCTGACCCGCCTTCGAGTGCGGTGCCGGGGTGGCGGGCACGTCCTCGTCGGCGGCCCAGGCCGGGCCTGCGATTCCTGCTGCCGCGACGACGGCTGCGGCGGCGAGCGCTGCGGCGGCGGTCGTGAGGCGACGCCGGGATCGTGTCTGCATGAGTACTCCCTCATCCTCGAGTGCCACGGTTGCGTGGGAGCTCCACGCAACCGCATCGACGCGAAGGCGGGGGGAGAAGTCTGAGAGACGCTTGTGCATATCCGACGGATCCCCTGAACGTCGATCGAGGGGAACGCTAGTCGATCCCGCCGTGGATTCCTATAGATGACGCGATTCAGCGCGCAGCGAATCGACACCATCGGCGGTGTCCGCCGAAGGTGGCGTCCCGCCGAAGGTGGCATCCCGCCCAAGGTGGCATCCCGCCCAAGGTGGCATCCCGCCCAATCCATCCACCCGTGGCCGAGTCCATCCTCAATGCGGCGGTGGATGGATCGATTCGCCGCGGGATGTATGGACTCGGCGGGCGGGCGGGGCCTCGGCGGGCGTGCGGGGCCCCGGCGGGCGGGCGGAGCGCGGCGAGCGGGTAGAGCGTCGGCGGGCGGAGCGTTTGGAGGGGATGACGGGAATCGAACCCGCGTAGCCAGTTTGGAAGACTGGGG
>JASGDZ010000017.1:0-5249 GCA_047606835.1 Microbacterium sp.
CGCCGCGCGCGCGGCTCGTCGGCGCGGCCGGGTCGGTCGCGGCGCTGCACCGCGCGCTCGCCGAGGCCGTCGACGGCGACCCCGACCTCGCCGTGTACGACAACGAGGTGACCACCGCGGGCCGCATCGAGCTGCTCGCGTTCGTGCGCGAGCAGGCGATCGCGATCACCGCGCACCGCTTCGGCAACCCCGACCCGTGGAGCGAGTCGGTCATCTGAGCCGCGAGAGGAGAAAGAACTTATCTTTCTATGCCCCGCGGGCGACCAGGGTCAGAATGGCAGTGGCATGTGGCGGTTGCAGCGTGTGGGGCGCTGCGTTCGTTCGGGTACCGTCGCATCCCCGGAGAACTGGGGTTCTGCGGTCCCGGTCGCCCCGCGGGGGCTGAGCGACCGGGACCCTCACTCCTCGGGCTCCGCCGCGATCATGAACGTGTCGACGAGTCCGCGGGCGGCGATGCCGAAGAGCGTCCAGCGGCCGGAGATCGACTCGTCGCCGGTCGCCACGTCGATCACGGGGTGGTCGAGGCCCTCCGCCGCGCGCACCGCGAAGCCCTCGCCGAGCGCCGCCATCGCCTCCGCGAAGTCGCGCACGGTGAAGGGCGTCCGCATGCGCAACCCGTAGCGCTGCATCATCGCGCCGTAGAAGCGGCAGAAGTCCTGGATGGACTCCTCGTGGCGCGCGGCGCTCGCCTCGCGCAGCTCGGGCCAGGCGCCCGCGGCGGTGCGCAGTGCGAGCGCGGTGATGAAGGCGTGCGAGTCGCGCGACTCCGGCTTGAGGTGGAACTGCGCGGCGTACGTGACGTGATCGAGCGCGGCCGCGCGGACGGCATCGTCCAGCGTGCCGGCGTCGCCCACCCCGCCGGCCACCGCGGCCGTCGCGCTCGCGGCGGGCGGCGCGAAGCGCAGGCGCATCATCTCCACCGCGAGCTCGCGGTGGAACTCGTCCTGGTCGGCCCAGATCCGGTACGCGGCGCCGGTCGTCAGCCCGACCGAACGCAGCACCTCCTGCAGCCGGATGTGCTGCACCCCCGCCGACGCGCCGCGTTCGAGCAGCAGCTGAAGCGCGGCGTCGAGGATGAGACGACGCGTCTCTTCTGCGGTGCGGCGAGGCATGGGGGTCAGCCTAACCAGCGTCGGCGCTCGCGGTACATGTGCAGGCATGTGCAGGGATGTGTAGGCTCGGCCCATGGCGACACTGGATCGGCGCGTGCAGGTGCTCTTCGACGAAGACCTCTACGCGAGGCTGCTCGCGGAGGCGGAGGCGGAGCGGATGAGCGTGGGAGCGCTCATCCGACGTGCCGTCGAGGGAGAGCTGCGACAACGCAGGCGTCTGACCCGCCGGGAGGCGCTGGAGGCACTCTTCCGCAGCGGCGAGGAGCATCCCCAGCCCGACGAGGACTGGGAGGCCATCAAGGACGACTCGCTCGACCGGCCGATCCTGATGGAGGTCGAATGAACACGATGGGAGACGACGCCGTCCTGATCGACGCAGCGGTGCCGTTGCACGCCGTGGGCGAGCCGGGGCCGCGGCATACGGCGAGTCAGCGACTGCTCGCGCGTCTTGCGAGCGGGAAGGGACGCGCGTACGCGAGCACCGAGATGATCCAGGAGTTCGGCCACCACAGGCTGCGTCGCACGGGCGACCGCGTGCGCGCCACGCGCGAAGCGCGCTACCTGTCGTCTCTGGTCGTGCTGCTCGACTTCGACCGGGAGGTGCTCGACCTCTCGCTCGAGCTCATCGAGCGGACGGGCATCCGCGGGCGGGATGCGGTGCACGCCGCCACAGCGCTCGCCTACGGCATCGGGAAGATCGCCTCGCCCGACCCCGCGTTCGACGGCATCCCCGGGCTCACCCGCATCGACCCGCTAGCGTCCGCGTAGCGCGACGGGCCGATCCGGCCGCGTGAGAGAATGGATGCCGGCGTGCCCGTGGACAGCGTCCGCCGCCTTCCCACGAGGAGCTCAATTGCCCGCGCAGTCCGACACGGTCCCGACCGAGACGCCCGTCCGCATCCCGCAGCATCGCCGGTACCTCATGTGCCGCCCCGAGCACTTCACGGTCAGCTACACGATCAACCCGTGGATGGAGCCCGCCAAGCCCACCGACACCGCGCGCGCCGTCGCGCAGTGGCAGGTGCTGCACGACACGTACCTGTCCCTCGGGCACGAGGTCGAGCTCATCGACCCGATCCCTGGGCTGCCCGACATGGTGTACACCGCCAACGGGGGGTTCCTCATCGACGGCGTCGCCTACGGCGCGAAGTTCCGCTACCGCGAGCGCGTGCCCGAGGCCCCCGCGTTCATGGAGTGGTTCCGTGCGCACGGGTTCGAGGTCGCCGAGCCCGCCGAGGTCAACGAGGGGGAGGGCGACTTCCTGCTCGTCGGGGACGTCATCCTCGCCGGCACGGGCTTCCGCTCGACCGACGACAGCCACCGCGAGGTGCGCGACGTGTTCGGCAAGGAGGTCGTGTCGCTCACGCTGGTCGACCCGCGGTTCTACCACCTCGACACCGCGATCGCCGTGCTCGACCCGGTCGAGGGGCCGGGAGGCGTCGCGCACGCGAACATCGCCTACCTTCCGCAGGCGTTCGACGACGCGTCGCAGCGCGTGCTCGCCGAGCGCTACCCCGACGGCATCCGGGTGTCCGACGCCGACGGCGCGGCCTTCGGGCTCAACTCCTCCAGCGACGGCCGCAACGTGATCATCTCGCCGCGGGCGAAGGGCTTCGAGGCGCAGCTGCGCGAGCGCGGCTACCATCCCGTGCTCGTCGACCTGTCCGAGCTGCTGCTCGGCGGCGGCGGCATCAAGTGCTGCACCCTCGAGCTGCGGGGCCGCGGATGAGCTCCGGCGCCGGACCGGACGCCGGCATCGGCGTCGACGAGAGCCGTCTCGCCCGCAACTACCACCCGCTGCCGGTCGTGATCGCGCGCGGCGAGGGCTCGTGGGTCACCGACGTCGAAGGAAGACGCTACCTCGACCTGCTCTCGGCGTACTCCGCGCTGAACTTCGGGCACCGCCATCCCGCGCTCGTCGCCGCCGCCACCGAGCAGCTGGGCCGGCTGACGCTCACGAGCCGCGCGTGCCACAGCGACCGGCTCGGGCCGTTCGCCACGGCGCTCGCCGAGCTGTGCGGCAAAGACCTCGTGCTGCCGATGAACACCGGCGCCGAGGCGGTCGAGACCGGCATCAAGGTGTCCCGTGCGTGGGCCTACCGGGTCAAGCAGGTCCCCGCGGACCGCGCGCAGATCATCGTCGCGGACGGCGGCTTCCACGGACGCACGACGACGATCGTGGGCTTCAGCGACGACCCGCTCGCGCGCGACGGCTTCGGCCCGTACGGCGCCGGGTTCGTGTCGGTGCCGTTCGGCGACGCCGCCGCGATCGAGGCGGCCGTCACGCCGGACACCGCCGCCGTGCTGATCGAGCCGATCCAGGGCGAGGGGGGCGTCGTCATCCCGCCCGACGGCTACCTGCGCGCCGTGCGCGAGCTGTGCGACCGCCACCGGGTGCTGTTCGTCGCCGACGAGGTCCAGTCGGGCCTCGGGCGCGTCGGCACCACGTTCGCGTGCGACCGCGAGGGGGTCGTGCCCGACGTGTATGTGCTCGGGAAGGCGCTCGGCGGCGGCATCCTGCCGGTGTCGGCGGTCGCGGCGGATGCCGACGTGCTCGGCGTCATCCGGCCAGGAGAGCACGGCTCGACCTTCGGCGGAAACCCGCTCGCGGCCGCCGTCGGGCTGCGGGTCGTCGAGCTGCTGTCGACGGGGGAGTTCCAGGCGCGCGCCGCGGCTCTCGGCGAGCATCTCTCGAAGGGGCTCGCCGAGCTCGTCGGACACGGCGTCACGGCGGTGCGCAGCGCCGGGCTGTGGGCCGGGATCGACGTCGACCCGGTGGTGGGCACGGGTCGAGAGGTGGCCGAGCGGATGCTGCGGCGCGGCGTGCTGATGAAGGACACGCACGGGCAGACCATCCGGATCGCGCCGCCCCTCGTCGTGCGCGCCACCGAGCTGGACTGGGCGGTCGAGCAGCTGCGGCACGTGCTCGCGGGCTGACTCCGAGCCGCGCCTGCGCGCTCAGGCGACGTCGACGTCGACGGTGTGCCATCCGGTCGCGCCGTCGGGCGCGACATCCTGCTCCTGCTCGGTCTGCCGCTCGCCCGTCGCGCTCACGGCGCGGCACCGGATGCGGTGGCGGCCGGCCTGCGCCGTCCACGGCACGCGCCACTGCACCCACGTGTCGCCCGACACCGCGGAGGCGAGGGTCGCCTCTCGCCACGCGCCGTCGTCCACCTGCACCTCGACGCCGTCGACCCCGACGTGCTGCTGCCACGCCACCCCCGCGATCACGGTGTCGCCCGCGGCCAGCGACGTGCCCGGTCGCGGCACGTCGATGCGGGACTGCAGCTTGACCGGTCCGCGCTCCGACCAGCCGCGCGCCGTCCAGTACGCCGTGTCGCGGTCGAACCGCGTCACCTCCAGCTCGGTCAGCCACTTCGTGGCCGAGACGTACCCGTACAGGCCGGGCACGACCATGCGCACGGGAAAGCCGTGCTCGGGCGGCAGTTGCGTGCCGTTCATCCCGATCGCGAGGATCGCGTCGCGCCCGTCGGTGAGCGCCTCCAGCGGAGTGGATGCCGTGAACCCGTCGACCGAGTGCGACAGCACCATGTCGGCGTCGGCGGTCGGCACGGCGCGCGCGAGCAGCTCGCGCACCGGATAGCCGAGCCACACGGCGTTGCCGATCAGGTCGCCGCCGACGGGGTTCGACACGCACGCGAGCGTCGTGACGCTCTCCTGCAGCGGCAGAGCGACGAGCTCCTGCCACGTCAGCACGACCTCCTGCTCGACGAGTCCGTGGATCCGCAGGCTCCAGTCGGCGGCACGCAGCTCGGGGACGACGAGCGCGGTGTCGATGCGGTAGAAGCCGTTGTTGGGCGTGATGTAGGCGGCCAGCCCCGGCAGGTCGAGCTCGGTCGAGGCGGGGATCGGCGGCAGGGTCTCGGCCGGCGTGGGCAGCCGGATGGCCTCGCTGGCAGCCGAGACCAGCTGCGATCCGGCGCGCAGCGCGTTCCCGCCGATCGCCGCCAGCAGGCCGATCGCTGCGGCGCCTCCGGCCCATGCGAACAGTCGACGGCGATCGTCGTCGCGCGCACCGTCGTGTGCGGGGGCGCGCTCGGGTGCCCTCGGCAGCCGCCGCACGAGCACGCCCAGCGCCAGCGCGGACGCCGCGCCGGCGATCGCCGACGGCAGCCA
>JASGDZ010000018.1:0-16562 GCA_047606835.1 Microbacterium sp.
CGAGCAAGTACGACTACATCCGCATCGACCCGCGGGAGATCAGCGGGCGCCGGTTCCGCACGGTCGCGGAGGATGACTGACCGGACCGCTGGCTGGCGCACGGTCGAGGTGGTGCGGTGTGGTGCGGGGTGGCCGGCGCCGTTCGTGCTGCGCGGTTCGCGCCGCGCCGTTCGCGCCGCGCCGTTCGCGCTGCGCCGTTCGCGCCGCGCCGTTCACAACTGAGGAGATGACCACAAGCGAGGAGAGTTCTGCCCGCGCGGCTCCTCGTCTGTGTCCATCTCCTCGCCTGTGAACCAGAAGGATGCCTGCGGCCCTCGTGTCGGGCCCGGTCGCGGTGGCGGTCGGTGTCGGACGGTTGGCGGCATCCCGCGCGGTGACGTAAACTCTTCCGCGGTGACGTGTCCGAGCGGCCGAAGGTGCAACTCTCGAAAAGTTGTGTAGGGTAACCCCCTACCGTGGGTTCAAATCCCACCGTCACCGCCATTCGATGCCTCGCGGTCCCTTGAAAACTGGGATCGCGAGGCATCGGCATATAGTCGGTGTGAGCAACGTGGGAAAGATGCGTTCACCGGCATATGCATTCTCCGGCAATTCCAGCCACGCGAGCGCGGGTGCTGGACCGCGGATTCACGGGGATCTCACCGATCGCCGTTCTCCGCGCACGCGTCCAGGTGGCGAGCCCTGCGGGCCGCCCGACCCACCGCCGAGATTGCCGGCGATGACGCTCGCCGCCTACCTGGGCGTACGCACCGCGGCGAACCGATTGTGGCGGCGCAGGGCGAAGCCGAGCTTCTCGTAGGCGGATATGGCGCCGACGTTGGTGGCAGCGGCGTGGAGCAGGGCGCGATCGCCGCGCTGCTGGATATGGAAGGCGACGTCGAGGACGAGCCGCGATGCCAGACCCTGCCGCCGGTACTCGACGTCGACGGCGACCGCGCTGATCTCGGTCCAGCCGGTCGGGTGAAGCCGTTCGCCTGCCATCGCGACGAGGCGCCCGTCTCGTCGGACGCCGATGTATCGGCCGAGTTCGTGGGTGCGCGGCCGGAACGGGCCGGGCTGGTTGCGCTCGACGACCGCCAGCATGTCCGCGACATCCGCTGCGCCGAGGAGGACGGCCTCGTCGAAGGAGCGCGGTCGCAGGGCCTGCGTCTCCACGAGCTGCACTCCGGCGCCACCTCCGACGACCTCCCATCCCGCGGGCACCTCCTTGTCGAGGCCGGCCAGTCCGACCTCCGCACCCGGCCCGACCAGGTCGATGAGGGCGTCCCAGACGTCGGGGTCATCCCAGGTGCGCACCGCGACGAACGCAGCGACGTCCTCCGGGTAGCGACGGACGAGATCGCCTCCGATCCCGAACGACTCGTGCGGTCCGGTCAGCGAGTGCCAGGGCGCGTTGTCGAGCACGACGGCGTCGGAATGCGGTGCATCCAGGAGGGGGAGGGCGGGGGAGGGCACGGTGTCACTGTGTGCGCGGGCCGGTGATCCCGCAATCCGATGATGGCCGTATTACCGCCCGTGAAGCCATATAACGGTGGATTGCCGCCTATGTCGTCGCATCCGACGTGCCGCCGCCGGTGAGCGGATGCTCGTGTCGTGGCTGACCTGATCGATGTGCCCGAGCTGGCGTCGCTGCTCGCGGCGGGCGCGCCCGTGCGTCTGCTCGACGTGCGCTGGCGGCTCGATCAGCCCGAGGGTCGGCCGGCGTATCTGGCAGGTCATCTGCCGGGCGCTGTCTATGTGGATCTGGAGCGGGAGCTCACCGACCCCGGCCATCCCGAGGAAGGGCGGCACCCGCTGCCCCGACTGTCGGAACTCGAGGGTGCCGCTCGCCGATGGGGTCTGCGCGAGGGCGACGTCGTCGTCGCGTATGACGACAACGACGGGGTTCCGGCGTCCCGTGCGTGGTGGCTGCTGCGCCGCCGCGGCATCGACATCCGGGTTCTGGACGGCGGTGTGAAGGAGTGGGCGCGGTCCGGAGAGCTGCTCGAGCGCGGTGACCTGGCTGCTGCGCCAGGGAACGTGACGCTCGACGGTGCAGATCCTGGGATCGCATCCATCGAGGATGCGGCGCGCGCCCCGCACGGGGGGCTCCTCCTCGACGTGCGATCGCCGCAGAACTACCGGGGGGTCGCCTCCGTCGTCGATCCTCTCGGCGGCCATATCCCGGGCGCCGTAAACCTCCCGACGGTCATCCACCTGGGTCGTGATGGGCGCCTGGTCGCGCCGAGCGAGATCGTCAGCGCCCTTGTCGCCGCCGGACACGCAGGCGAGCCGATCGTCGTCTACTGCTCGTCGGGCATCGCCTCGGCGCACACCGCCCTTGCGCTCGCGACAGCGGGTATCGATGCGCGGGTGTTCCCCGGCGGGTGGAGCCAGTGGTCTCGCACGTCCGGTCGCCCGGTGGCGGTGGGCCCGACATCTGACGGTGAGGTGTACGGTGGCTGGCGTTCCGAATCCGCGCGGTTTCGCTAGCTTCCTCGTCGAGTGGTCGCGGCGACGATGACCCGGTCGGATGCCGCGTTCCTGCGCACCGCGGAGGCGCACGCCCGGGCGGCGGACCGGCCTGACGTCGCTCAGTGCGCACCGGCCGTCGACCCGATGAAGACGTCGCGCGCGACGGCGAGCTGGCGGAAATCGGCCTCACCCGCGGCAACACGAGCCTTCACCCACGCGACCGCGATTACCCCGTGTGACGGTGGATGAACGCAGTTGACGCATCGCGTCGCGCTCGTCCCGCCCCGCGGTGAGGCTGGAGGCATCGCGATCGAAGGGGCGGGAATGAGCGAACTGCTGAAGCTGGGAGTCGCACTGGAGGGTGCGGGCTGGCATCCGGCCGCCTGGCGCGAGCCGAGTGCTCAGCCGCAGGAGCTGTTCACCGGCGATTACTGGGTCGACCGCGCCCGAGACGCGGAATCCGCGCTGGCGGACTTCGTGACCATCGAGGACTCCTTGGCGCTGCAGTCGTCGGAGCGCCTGGATGCGGACGCCCGCACCGACGAGGTGCGCGGACGGCTGGACGCCCTGCTCATCGCGTCGCGCGTCGCACCCGAGACGAGCAGCGTCGGGCTCATCCCGACCGTGACGACCACGCACACCGAGCCCTTCCACGTCTCCACCGGGCTCGCGACGCTCGACTACGTCAGCGAGGGCCGCGGCGGCTGGCAGCCGAAGGTGTCGGTGCGCGCCGACGAGGCGCAGCACTTCGGGCGGCGTACAGTGCCGGACCTCGCCGCCGGTCTTGAGCCCCCCGTGGTTCAGGAGTTCGTGGCCGAGGTCTTCGCCGAGGCGGACGACGCCGTCGAGGTCGTCCGCCGGCTCTGGGACAGCTGGGAGGACGACGCCGAGATCCGGGATGCCGCGACCGACCGCTTCCTCGACCGCAACAAAGTCCACCGGATCGACTTCACCGGCGCACGATTCTCGGTGCGGGGCCCGGCGATCACGCCGCGCCCGCCGCAGGCTCAGCCCGTGGTCGCGGCGCTCGCGCACGCGGAGCTGCCGTATCGGTTCGCGGCGCGCTCGGCCGATCTGGTCTTCGTCACGCCACAGGACCACGCGCACGCGGGTGCGATCATCGCGTCGGTCGCCGACGCGGAGCAGGCGGTCGGCCGGGCCGGGCAGCCCCTGCAGGTCTTCGCCGATCTGGTCGTCGTCCTCGACGGCGCGAGCGAGTCCGGGACGGACCGGCTGAACCGGCTCGACCGGGCCGGCCGTGCCCTCGAGTCGGATGCCCGCGTCTTCGCCGGCTCCGCCGGCGAGCTCGCCGACATCGTCGCGGCGTTGGGCGCCCTCGGGTACGCGGGCGTCAGGCTGCGACCCGCCGTGCTCACCGACGACGTCCCGCGGATCGGTGACACCCTGGTGCCCGAGCTGATCCGGCGCGGGCTGTTCGAGGACCGTACGCGGCACACGACGCTGCGCGCCCGCCTCGGGCTTGCGACCTCCGTCCCCAATCGCTACGCCGGCGTGGCGAAGCCCGAGCAGGCGGGAGCCACCCGATGAGCGACAAGCCCCGCAAGCAGATCGTGCTCGCCGCATACGTCGGCGGCGTCAACGAGCACACCCTGTGGGAGCTGCCGGATGCCGGCAGCCAGATCGAATTCTCCACGTTCCGCCACGTTGCCCAGACGGCCGAGCGCGGCAGGTTCGACTACTTCTTCCTCGCCGAGGGGCTCGCACTGCGCGAGCGGGCCGGTGAGATCTTCGACCACGACATCGCCGGTCGCCCCAACACCCTCTCGGTGCTCGCCGCGCTCGCCGCGGTCACCGACCACATCGGACTCGTCGGAACGCTCAACGCGACCTTCAACGAGCCGTACGAGCTCGCTCGACAGCTCGCGACGCTCGACCACCTCTCCGGTGGCCGCGCGGGCTGGAACGTCGTCACCTCGTTCGACGCGTTCACCGGTGCCAACTTCCGCCGTGGCGGCTTCCTGCCGCGCGACCAGCGCTACGTCCGGGCGGAGGAGTTCGTGCAGGCGGTCACGACGCTGTGGGACTCCTGGGCCGAAGACGCGATCATCGCGGACAAGACCTCGGGCGAGTTCCTCGCACACGCCGATGCCGGCCGGTTCGCGTATCGCGGCAGCCAGTTCGACATCGAGGGGCGGTTCACGACCCCGCGCAGCCCGCAGGGGCGGCCGCTGATCGTGCAGGCCGGTGTGTCGCCGCAGGGTCGCGACTTCGCCGCCGCGACGGCGGATGCGATCTTCTCGCCGTTCCACCGGCTGCCCGAGGCCCGCGAGTTCTATCGCGACATCAAGGCCCGTGCCGTCGCGCGCGGTCGGCGACCCGACGACGTCAAGATCATCCCGCACGCCGGCTTCGCGCTCGGCGACACCGAGGCCGAGGCGCGCGAGAAGGTGGAGCACATCCTCGAGCAGCAGCTGAGCGACCGCACGGTGCAGGTGCTGTTCGAACAGGTGTGGAACCGGGATCTGTCTGCGTACGACCCCGACGGACCGCTGCCGGACATCGAGCCGGCGGTCGACGCGCCGCCGTTCATCGAGGGGCGGGCGTTCATCTTCCAGGACCGCACTGAGACGGTGCGCGCGTGGCGGGCTCTCGCGGAGGAGCGCGACCTGACCCTGCGGGGGCTGGCGCGGCACATCGCAGGGTCGGTGGACTACGTGGGCACGCCCGAGCAGGTCGCGGCCAAGCTCGACGCGTTCGTGCAGGAGGACGGCGCGGACGGTGTCGTCCTGGGCTCGCACCTCGTACCGGCCGGGCTCGACGAGTTCGTCGACCGGGTCGTGCCGCTGCTGCAGGAGCGCGGTTCGCTGCGCACGGAGTACGAGGGCACGACGCTGCGCGAGAACCTCGGGCTCCCGGTGCCCGCTGCGTCGACGCTCGCCGCGGTGTAGGGCGCGCGATGTCGAACACGACCTGGACGGACGCCGATCCGCACGGCGCGCGGGCTGCGCCCGTGGTGGAGCTCGTCGGGACGTCTCGATGACCGCGGGCACGACGGTGTGGCGGATCGATCGGGTCGCATGGGACGACCCGCGCGCCGCGCGGCTGCGTGAATCGATGGATGCCGAGCTGAGCCCGCGATACGCGGACAGGTTCGCCGAGTTCGAGTCCAGGCAGGACGTGTCCGCGGACGATTTCGCGGTGCACGCGGAGACGATCGTCGCCACGGTGCTCGCCGTCGACGACGACGGAGTCCCGGTCGGGCATGCCGCACTCCGGCGGCTCGGCGACGACCTCGAGGTGAAGCGGGTCTTCGTCGACCCGGCGGCGCGGGGGACGGGTGCGAGCCGCGCGCTTATGGTCGAGCTCGAGAACATCGGGCGAGCGGCCGGAGCGTCGCGGCTCATCCTGCAGACCGGCGACCGGCAGCCGGAGGCGGTGGCGCTGTATACCGGGATCGGCTATTCCCCGATCCCGATCTTCCCGCCCTACACGCCTTACGCGTTCTCGCTCTGCTTCGAGAAGCGCCTCGTCCCTGCGTCATGAGCGTCGACGTCGAGGTCGTCGTGGTCGGCGGCGGTGCGATGGGCGCGGCAACGGCCTGGCAGCTGGCCGCTCGAGGTGTCTCGGTGCACGTCGTCGAGCAGTTCGCGCCAGGCCACACTCGTGGTGCTTCGCACGGCGCGAGTCGCAACTTCAACGTGGGCTACGAGCATCCGCGGCCGTTGGCGTGGCTGCGGGAGGCGGTGCCGCTGTGGCGGCGCCTCGAAGACGAGTCAGGCGAGTCGCTGCTGGAGATCACCGGCATCGTCAACCATGGACCCGGTCGCGACCTCGCCACGGCCGCGCAGGCCGTGCGGGCGGGCGGGTTTGACGCCGAGCTCGTCGACCCCCGTGCTGCGCGTCATCGGTGGCCGCAGTTCCGGTTCGATGGACCCGTGCTGCACACCCCCGATGCCGGCAGACTCCACGCCGACAAGGCGGTGCGCGCGCTCCATGCGGGCGCGCGACGCGACGGCGCGGCAGTGCTCTGGGAGACGAAGGTGCTGTCCTTCGAGCCGGACGAGAAGCGGGTGCGGGTGACGGTCCTCGACGAGGACGGACGGCGCGCCATCACCGCGAGCCGAGTCGTCGTGACCGCGGGTGCCTGGACCGCATCGCTGGTCGGGGGACGCGTGCCGCTCCCCTCCCTGCGCGTCACGCAGGAGCAGCCCGCCCACTTCGCGGCGCGTGAGGCAGGGGAGGGGTGGCCGGGCTTCAACCACTCCCCGTCGTCCGACGACCCTGCCACCTCGTGGTTCCCCGCCTCGGTGTACGGGATGCACACGCCCGGCGCGGGCGTCAAGGCCGGATGGCATGCGGCCGGCCCCGTCGTCGATCCCGACACGCGCTCCTTCCAGCCGGACCCGGCGCTCACCGCGCAGCTGCGGCGGTACGCGCGCGAATGGCTGCCCGGGGCGGATCCCGATCGGTTCAGCGAGGTGACCTGCACCTACACGTCGACGCCAGATGCGCAGTTCGTGCTCGAGCGGTGCGGTCGCATCGTGGTGGGAGCGGGCTTCTCAGGGCACGGGTTCAAGTTCACTCCCGTGATCGGCCGCATCCTCGCCGATCTCGCCACCGCCCCTGAGTGAGGTCGGCTCGATGTCGAGGCCGAGCACAGCAGGTCGATCCAGCGCCACTCATCTGATCGCCGCCGCCAGCGCGTCGGCATCCCGCCGTCCGGCGGCTTCGCCGAGACCCCAGACGTCCGCGAGCAGCTCGTACGAGCGCACCCGATCGGCGGGGTCGTGCGCGATCGTCGTCACGAGCAGCTCGTCGGCATCCGTCACCGCGCGCAGCCGGTCCAGCTTCTCGGCGACCGTGTCGGCGGACCCGACGAATCGGGTACCGACCCGGTCGCCGACGAGCTGCTGCGCGGCAGCGTCGAGCGGAGCGCGCAGCGCATCCTCCGGAGCGGGGTAGGCGATGGCCCCGCCGCCGGCGCGGATGCTGTGCACCCACTGCCCGAACCCCGCGCCCAGGCGCTCGGCGCGCGCGTCGGTGTCGGCGGCGAGCACGTCGACCGAGACGATGACGTGCGGCTCGGCGAGGCGCCCGGGGCGGAACGCGCGACGGTAGGCGGCGATCGCGTCGAGCACGAACGACGGGGCGACGTGGTAGTTCGCCCCGAACGGCAGCCCGAGGCGCCCCGCGAGCTCGGCGCTCGGCCCCGCGGTGCTGCCGTGGATCCACACGTCGATGTCCTGACCCTCGGCGGGGGTGGCGTGCAGGGAGACGCCCTCGGGCGCGACGTAGTCGCCGCGAATGAGCGACAGGATGTCAAGCACGTCCTGCTCGAACCGGTCCGCGTCGCCGGCGGTGCGGCCGAGCAGGCGTGCCTGCGCCGCGAATCGGGCCGCGTCGAAGGCGAACGGCCGCGGGGCGGGGATGAGGAGGCCGTCGACCAGCCGGTCGGGCACAGGGGCGGTGGCGGGCGACGTCTGCGACGAGCTCACCGATCCCGACCGTCCTATCCCGAGATCGAACCGACCCGGATGCAGCGCCGCGACCACACCCGCCGCCTCGACGACCTGGACGGGCGAGTAGTTGCCGATGATGGTAGCGGCGGTGCCGATCCGGATGCGGGAGGTGGCATCCGCGATCGACGCCAGCAGCACGTGCGGCGCCGCGCCGGCCACCCCCGGGTTCAGGTGGTGCTCGGCGAGCCAGTACCGGGCGTATCCCAGCGACTCGGCGCGTCGCGAGAGGTCGATGCTGGCACGCAGGCCGTCGGCCGGGGTCTGCCCCGCGCCGAAGGGGGACAGGTCAAGGATGGACAGCGGAGTGGTCATTTCGGTGCCTTCGTGTGGGAGGAATGGGCGGGTCAGGACTTCGGCAGTCCCGGCGGGTTGACCTCGGACGTCGAGATGGCCTCCGATTCCAGGCCCCACGCTTTCAGCAGCTCGTCGTACTTCCCGTTCTTGATGAGCTCGTTGAGGACGATGCTGACCGGCTCGATGAGCCCGTTGCCCTTCTTCGTGCCCGCGGCGATCTGCGCGGTCTGCGGCCAGCCGCCCGACACGGTGCCGACCAGCTTGATGTCGCCGGTCTCACGGGCCTGCCACGCCGACGTCGCATTGGGACCGAAGTTGGCGTCGGCCCGACCCGACTGAAGGGCCAGGTTCGCCGCGGCGGTGTCGTCGAAGTACTGCAACTCGGCGGGCGCCTTGCCTTCCTTCTGCAGCGTCTCGTTCCACGTGAGAAGGATCTTCTCCTGGTTGGTCCCCGAACCGACGATGATCTTCAGGCCCGAGATGTCGTCGGCATCCTCGATCTTCGTGATCGAGCTGTCGGACTTCACGTAGAAGCCCAGCACGTCCTGTCGGTAGCTCGCGAAGTCGTACAGCTCCTTGCGCTCCTCGGTGACCGTCACGTTCGCGGCGATGAGGTCGTACTTGCCCGACTGGATGCCGAGCGGCCAGTCCGCCCACGCGACGACGACCGGGTTGTACTCGAGGCCGAGGCCCTCGGCGATGAGCTTGCCGATGTTCGGCTCGGTCCCGGCGGGCAGTGTCTCCCCCTCGGGCACGTAGGAGAGGGGCGGCACGAAAGCGCCGACCGCGACCGTGAGCTTGCCCGGCTCGATCGGCGTGAAGCCGCTCTCCTTGAGCGCCTGCACGGCCTCGGGCACCTCGGTGCCCTCGATCCACTGGATCTGACCGGTCGACGGGTTGGTCTCGCTGGACGACGGCTTCGGCGCGTCGGCCGCCTGGGCGCTGCTGTTGAGGTTGATGGCAGTGATGACACCGCCGACGATCGCGGCGACTGCGACGACGGCCACTCCGATCGCGATGCCCTGCTTCTTGCTGATGGCCACTTGTCTTCCTTTGCTGTGATTCCGGTCTTGCGGTCAGGCGAGGACCTTGGCGAGGAACCCCCGCGTGCGCGGGTGCTCCGGGTCGGTGAGGATGCGGTCGGGCGGTCCCTGCTCGAGCACCACCCCGCCGTCGAGGAACACCACGCGGTCGGCGACCTCGCGGGCGAACCCGATCTCGTGGGTGACGATGACGAGCGTGGTGCCGGCGTGGGCGAGGTCGCGGATGACGTCCAGCACCTCGCCCACCAGTTCGGGGTCGAGCGCGCTGGTCGGCTCGTCGAAGAGCAGCACCTGCGGACGCAGGGCGAGAGCGCGGGCGATGGCGACGCGCTGCTGCTGACCGCCGGACAGCTGCCGGGGGTAATGGTCGGCCTTGTCGGCGAGGCCGACCCGGTCGAGCAGGCCCAGCGCGAGCTCGTGCGCGTCGGCCCGGCTGAGCCGCTTGAGCGCGAGCGGAGCCTCCACGACGTTCTCGATGGCGGTCAGGTGCGGGAAGAGGTTGAAGCTCTGGAAGACCAGCCCCACGTTCGTGCGTCGCTTCAGGACCTCGCGCTCGGGAAGCTCGTGCAGCCGTTCACCGCGCAGCTGGTAGCCGATGAGCTCGCCGTCGACCGTCACCGATCCGCGATCGACGCTCTCCAGGTGGTTGATCGTCCGCAGCAGGGTCGACTTGCCGGAGCCCGACGGACCGAGGAGGGCGACGACCTCGCCGGGCTCGATCGTCAGATCGATGCCGCGCAGCACCTCGGCGCCGCCGAAGCGCTTGTGGACGTTGTGGATCTCGACCCGGCCTCGCCGGTCGGTCGCGATGGTGCTCATCGGGTCTCCTCGTCCGCATCGATGCCGGCGATCGGGCCGTGGAGCGGTGCCGCTGCTGCTGCGAGCAGCTCGGGCCGAGGGGGTGGCTGGTCGCCGAGTCGCCGCCACTGCACCGCGAGCCAGGCCCGGGCGCGCTGCACGGGAGTGGGCGGCAGCGATCGGGAGGCGCCGCGGGAGTAATGCCGCTCGATGTAGTACTGCGCGATGCTCAGGATCGTGGTGATGATCGTGTACCAGACCACGGCGACGAGCAGCAGCGGGATGACGCGGCTGTTGCGGTTGTAGATCACCTGCGCGGCGTAGAACAGCTCGGGGATCGCGATGACGAAGACGACGGACGCGCCCTTCACGAGGCCGATGACCTCGTTCGTCGCATTGGGCACGATGGAGCGCATGGCCTGCGGCAGGATGATGCGGAACAAGCGCTTGCGGGCGGGGATGCCGAGCGCTGCGGCCGCCTCCTGCTGGCCCGGATCGACCGAGAGCAGGCCTCCGCGGATGATCTCCGCCGAGTAGGCGGCCTGGTGGAGCCCGAGCCCGAGGATCGCCGCGGCGAACGCGCTGATGAGCCGGACCGTCGGGAACTCGACGATCCAGAAGTCGTCGGTGAACGGCGTGCCGAGTCCGAGGGTCGGATACAGGTAGCCGAGGTTGTACCAGACGATGATCTGCACGACCAGCGGAACCGACCGGAAGAACCAGATGTACCCCCATGCGACGGCGTTCAGCAGAGGCGACGGGGAGAGGCGGCCCAGGGCGAGCGCCGTTCCGAGGGTGAAGCCGATCAGCGCGGAGATCACGGTGAGCGACAGGGTGTAGCCGATGCCGATGAGCACGGGCTCGGAGAAGAAGTACTGTGCGAACACGCCCCACTCGTACTTCGGGTTCGTGATCAGCGACCATGCGAACTGCGCCGCGACGAAGATGATGAGGACGCTGAGGGTCCAGCGGAACCAGTGCCGCGTCGGCACGATCCGAGCATCGGCGAGGTCGATGCGGGACCGCTTCGGTGTCGCATCGTGCTCGGCGTCGACGGGGCCTGCGTGCTTCGGGATCGTGTCGGTCATGTCGGCTCCCTGTTCCCTGCGGGGGTTCGGTGCTGCGCGAGATGCGCTGCAGTCCCGCCACGATAGGAGCGCGTGAAGGGTGCCTGCGGGCCGATGTTTCACGTGCCGCAATCCGGTGACAAACGGCGACATCCCGTGACGCACGGCGTAACAGGCCCGCACCGATCAGGTGTCTTCGGGTCAGGCGGTCCGCGGGATCCGCTCGGTCGTGCGCGCGAGGAAGCGGATGGCCTCCACCGGCAGTCGCTCGTCGGTGGCGTGGAACTAACGGAACACGTCGAAGTCGTGCGGGACCCGCAGCGGCACGAACCCGTACCCATGGATGCCGAGACGCGCGAAGTGCTTGTTGTCGGTCGACGCGGGCAGCAGGTAGGGCAGCACGACCCCGCCGGCGTCCGCCGCGGTGATCGCGAACTGCACAGTCGTCAGCAGCGGCGTCGTTTGCGCGGCGACGGTCGCGGGCTGCCATGAGCCCCACCCGATCTCGACGTCGTCGCCGACGAGCAGTTGCTCGGTGTCGGCGGGATCGATGTCGGTGTTCGCGGCGTAGACCTGTGCGAAGTTTGCGAACGGCTCGGTCTCCAGCTCAGGGAACTCGTGACCGCCGATCGCCGCGACGGCGCGGGCGAGCGGACGACGGCGTTGTCGTGCGTGGGCCGGGAGCCGTGCGCAGCGTTCCCGCGGGCGGTGAGAGTCGCCCGCTCGGCCGGCTCCGATCCGCGCAGTCGCGCCACCACGCTTCCGCGGCCCGGCATGGGCGCGACGAAGTCGCAATCGATGCGGCCCGCTTCGAGCTCGCGCTGCACGTAGCGGGCCGCCGCGTCTCACCGTCGCCGACTGTCGCCGGCTCGCCCGTGTTGACACTGTCGATACGCAGCAGCTGGCGGGTGTGCTCGAGGGCTTCGTGCTCGAGCGGCGGCCGGACGCTCAAAACTCTAGTGTGTCCCCGTGACTGCGGCCCTCAGCGCACGCCGCGCACGGGAAGCACGAGCAGCGCCCCGACCAGGGAGAACGCGGCGGCCGCGGTGAACAGCACGGCGAAGTTGTCCCCGTTCCCACCGACGGCGAGGAAGGCGGGGGCGATGAAGGGGGCGATGAACTGCGGCACCGCGGAGGCGATGTTGAAGACGCCCAGGTCCTTGGCTGCGTTCTTCTCTTTGTCGGGCAGGACGTCTGTGGCCAGCGCCAGGTCGACGCCGAAGTAGACGCCCTGGGCGAGGCCGCCGACGAAGAGCCCGACGAGTGCCATGGGAAGACCGGACTGATCGGGGGCGGCGAACGCGAGCAGGAGCAGGCTGGCGCCGAAGATCAGCGCCGAGCCCCACACGAAGACCTTGCGTCGGCGCAGGATGTCGGAGAGGCGTCCGGACACGTATCCGGTCAGCATGCAGCCGGCGACGATCGCGAGCGTGCCCCACAGCACCACCGCGTCGAGGTCGGCGCCCTCGAACCCGAGGTGGATCTGCGAGTACGGCGTCTGGTACACGAGCAGATACGCGATGCCGAGCATGAAGAAGAACCGGCTCACCCACGCCCACGTGTAGTCCCAGCTGCGGCGCGGGTCGAAGACGAACGAGCCGAAGAACTCCCCGACGCTGAAGGGCGCGACCTCCTCGGGCGAGAGGCGACGGTCCGAGCCTCGCAGCGCGAAGAAGAGCACCGCCGCGGTGACGAGCGCGATGATCAGCGGCGCCAGGAACCGCCATGGGTCGCTGGCGGTTCCGCCGACGGCGTTGCCTGCCGAGTCGAACTCGACGGTGCCCGCGGCGAAGAGGCCGACGAGCCACACCGCGGGCAAGGTCGAGGCGTTCAAGCCCACCCCGAGCCACGCGGCGATCGTGCCGCGGTTGCGCTCAGAGACCTGGTCGGGCAGGAGTGCCGTGTAGACGGCGAGCAGCCCGTTGTAGCCGATCTGCGCGATCGCCCATCCGATGGTGACGAACACGAGACTCGGCGGAGCGAAGGCCACGGCGATCATCCCGATGGCGAAGATCACCGCGCTGATCAGGATCCACGTGCGGCGCATGCCCATCCGCGCGGTCGTCCGGTCGCTCAGCCGTCCGATGAGCGGGTTGGACAACGCAGCGGCGATCGCGCCGACGGCGCCGACGATGGCCAGGGCGTTGACGGCCGTCATCCCCTCGCCTTCGAGCGGGAACAGGTCGGTGAGCCGCGTGAACAGCGCGAGGATCGCCGGGCCGAAGATCCCGACGGCGGCGCCGGTGTAGGCGATGACGTAGGCGGTGTAGAAGGCGGCGCGGGACGGAGCCTTCGTGGGGGTCGCGGGCGTCACGGACATCGGGCATGCCTCTCGTCGGGTTTGGTGACTACCCCGCCATCCTCACACTACCAACGCGTTGGTAGGTTTCGCCTGTGTTACGTTTCCAGGACGACATCGGGAAGGTCCACATGCACGGGCGCGACACTGGCGACACGCTGACGGCACGCGGCGAGAAGGCGCAGACGCGCATCCTGGAAGCAGCCGCCGAGGTGTTCGCGCAGACGGGATACAACGGCTCGACCCTCGACCGCATCGCGCGGCGCGCGGGGCTCACCCGGGCGGGCGTGCTCCATCACTTCCCGAGCAAGCTCGACATCCTGCAGGCCGTGCTCAGCGAACGCGACGATCGCAACATCGCCGCCGTGGGGCGCGTGACCGACTCGCTGCGGGTGTTCGACACCGTCGTCGACGTCGCCGTGCGCGACACCGAGGACGTCACGCTGACGCGCGCGTTCGCCGTCCTCCTCGGCGAGGCGGCCGCGCTCGACAGCCCGACATCGGCATGGTTCCGCACCCATCACCGCGAGCTCACGCGGGAGATCTCCGCCGCCGTCGCGGCCGCGATCGCGGAGGGAACAGCCCGCGCGGATGCCTCTCCCGACGACGTCGCGGCCGAGGTCATCGCCGTCATGGACGGCCTGCAGTCGCAGTGGATGATCGGCGGAGACGCGCAGACCTACCTTCGCCTCCTGGGCGACTACCTCGCGCGCCTGCGCGGCTACCTGCTGCGCGCCGAATAGACGCGAGACGGCGTGGAGCCGTCAGTGCGTGTGCGGCGCGGCCGATCCGGCGAGCTTGAACGCGAGCCGGCCGTGCGCGTAGCCGCCGCCGGCGCGGATGGCGGTCGCCACCCACGCGGCCTCCGCGAGCTCCGCCTCGGACGCCCCGGCGTGCACGGCGTTCTGCGCGTGCGCGTCGATGCAGTAGGCGCACTGCGTCGTGATCCCGACCGCGAGCGCGATGAGCTCGCGGTACTTCAGGGGGATCTCGCGCCCCTCCTTCGCGAACACCGCCTGGTCGAACGCGGAGAACGCCTTCAGGATGTCGGGCGTCTGCTCCTTGTAGACCTTCGTGTAGGCGCGGTCTTCCGTGCGGTCGAAGAACTCCGCCATGGTGCCTCCCGTCGTGGATCGCCCGGTCAGTCTAGCCGCGAGTGCTGGCCGAGGCGGTGCCACGTGCGGTTGTGGTAGACGAGCGCGTCGCCGCCGTCGGCGTCCCGCGCGACGCTGGACTGCAGCGCGTGCGCGGCGATCACGGTGGAGCCGCCGGCATCCATGCGGTCGATCACCGCGCACCGCACCCACGCGCGCACGCCGTGGTAGACCGGCTCTCCTGTCGACAGGCGCGCCCACCGGTCGCCGTCCGCGAACCGGTCGATGCCGCTGGTCGCGCCGAGCCGGGCGAGCTCGAGGTCGTCCGCGTCGAGGAGATGGACGACGACGGTGGGCGCCCCGACGATCGTCGGAGCGGCGGACGACTGCGCCGACACCGAGAACACGAGCAGCGGCGGGTCCGCGCTCACCGAGGAGACGGATGTCGCGGTGAGCGCCACCGGGCCGTTGCCGTCGTCGGCGGTGATGACCGCGACGCCGCCCGGGTGGCCGCGGAAGAGCGCCTTGAACTCGTCCGCGTCGAGCGAGTGGCGCAGCTCTGCGGCGGCGTCGTGGCGGAAGGCGGCAGCTGAGGTCATATCGGCGACGTTAGCGCCACGCGCGGGGAAGGATGCCGGGCGAGACGCCGTGTGACGCACTGTTGCCTCGCGTGACGCGTGGGCGGGAACGGTCAGCGACCCGCGGGCCGGCGGACATATCGTCGCGGTATGCAGTCACCAGGAGGTGTGCGATGACGGTCCTCACTGTGCTCGTCGGGAATCCGCAGCCGGCATCGCGCACGCGCGCGGTGGCGGAGGAGGTCGCCGCGCAGCTCGCCGCGCGCACCGGCGCGGACGTGGCCGAGACCATCGATCTCGCCGACCACGCCGGGCGGCTCTTCGCCTGGCCCGACCCGACGGTGGACGCACTCGGCGCGCGGGTCGCCGCGAGCGACGTCCTCGTGGTCGCGAGCCCCACGTACAAGGCCAGCTACACGGGGCTCCTCAAGGCGTTCCTGGATCGCTACCCGACGCGCGGGCTCGCGGGCGTCACCGCCATCCCCGTCTTCACGATCGGCTCGCCCGCGCACGCGCTCGCGGTCGACCTGACGCTGCGGCCGCTGCTCGTGGAGCTCGGCGCGAGCGTCCCCACCTCCGCCCTCGCCTTCCCGACCGCGGAGTTCGAGCGCAGGGGCGCGATCGTCGCGGAGTGGGTCGACCGGGAGGCCGCCGTGCTCGGCCGGATCGCGCGCTGACGGAGAATGGCCTCATGACCCGCGTGTGCTTCGAGCTGCAGGTGCGTCCCGAGCTGGTGGACGAGTACGTCGAACGGCACCGCAGCGTGTGGCCGGAGATGCTCGCCGAGATCGCCGCCGCCGGCCGGCGCAACTACTCGCTGTTCCTCGCCGAGGGCGGCCGTCTCGTCGGCTACTACGAGACCGACGACGACGCGGCCGCGACCGCCTACCTCGCCGCGTCGCCGATCGCGGCGCGCTGGGAGGCGGAGATGAGCCGCTTCTTCGTCGGCTTGGACGGCCGCGCCGACCAGGCCGCGACCGTGCTGACGGAGGTGTTCCACCTCGCCGGCTCGTCGGGCGGAGCCCGGTTCGAGCGCTGAACGGGCCCGGGTCGTCACCACTCGCGCGCCGGGTCGGCGAGGGCGCGTCCGGCGGCGCGTAGCCAGCGGGCGGGGCCGGCGAGCGACGCCTCGGCGGAGCCGGCGAGCTCGCTGAGGGACACGGAGCGGGCGAAGCCGGACGTGTCGGCATCCGGACCGATGCGACCCGCGACGAGCGCGGCAGGTGTGCCCGCCTCCCGCGCGAGCCCGGCGACGAACGCGGGGACCTTCCCGTCGGCGGACTGCCCGTCGTACGAGCCCTCGCCGGTGATGACGAGAGCGGCGTGCGCGATCGCCGCGCGCAGCGCGATGAGCTCGGCGACCTCCGCCGCCCCCGGCACGAGGCGGGCGCCCCAGGCCAGCAGCCCGAACCCGGTGCCGCCGGCGGCACCGGCGCCCGGCTGCTCCGGGTCGAC